>NZ_JAYJLF010000011.1:0-176070 GCF_036903175.1 Winogradskyella sp. ECml5-4
ATGAAAAGAAACAACTATACCTGTCTGACCATTTAATAGCTCTGATACTTTTGTACTTAATGGAAAGCCTACAAAACCGTCGGTATCATCATCACAAACCTGTAGCGCTGAGACAGGAATTAGTGTTGGTAAAGCGTTTATGATTAAATCAAAACTTGTAGTACTGTAACAATCTGGATATATTGGATTTTCTACACGTACATAAATCGTCTCTTGATTTGGTGTCGTATTGGTGTAACTTGATGGCAAAGCATCTACATTAGCATCTGCTGCTGCTTGTGTACTATGAAATGTTACGGTATAAATTGTCGGATCTTGAGAACCTAATATAGAGGCTTCTTGACTACTTAAATCAAATGTAGCAAAACCGTCATTGCTAGGGTCGTCACAGACAACCATATCTTCTGGTGTTGTTGCTATTGCTCTTGTATTTACAACTAAATTAAAAACTGCTGTAGCTGAAGCATTATAACAATCTGAATCCCCTGAGTTTTCTACCCTTACAAAAATAGGCTGAGAATTTTCAGTGTTCGTGTAAGACATTGGTAAAGCGTCTTCACCTAAATCTGCAGCTTCAAAACTTAAATGATAACTAACATTGAAATCATCAGATGGTTGAGATCCTAATATAACTGCTGTTTGAACGCTTAAATCAAACTGTTCAAAACCATCATTACTTAAATCATCACATAATTCTAAATCTAGTGCTGGGTTGATGGTTGGTTGGCCGGCTACATTTAAAGAGAATGGTAATATTTCATAACACCCAGAATTTAGATATTCTACTCTAATAAATATAATTTCCTCATCTGTTCCCGAATAATTACTCAAATCAGCTATAGCATTAACATCAGCTTCAGCATCAATAAGTGAATTATGGTAGGTAACTATTAACTCACTAGGGTTAGGTGCGCTTGCTAGAACTACTGGAGTATTAGAATCTAATTCAAAAATATAAGGAGGAGCACCAGTATCACAAACAAATAAATCATCAGGCGCTTCCGTAATTACCTCTGGTAATACCTCAACACAAACTTCCTGCGTATATTCACAACCAAAATCATCTGTAACTCTATAAGTATAACAATACAAACCAGCTGTTGGTGGCTGAACTGTTATTATGTTTCCTGCAGTACCTGTTATTGTAGCATCTGCATCCCATGCTTCAGTCTCAATTACAGGTGTAAAAGAAAGCTCTGGTGGTTGTAAATTAGGATCAAACTCAATACTCCAAGCAAAAATATGTCCGTTATCTGCTCCAATATTATCAACAACTCTAATCGTCCAATCTCCATTTAAAGGCGAACCAAGAAGCCCCTCTAAAGAGTTTATAGAACTATAAGTTCCTGCTGGAACATAAGAATCATTGTAAGTTCCAGGCCCATCTCCGTTAGGAAACGTACCGCCAGTTTGAATACCTCCAACCAAAGTTGGAAATCCACCAACAGGTACAAAACAATACTGACGACCTTCTCCGGGTGTTGTATTATTACTATTTCCATCAACTGTTCCCGTTGCCCATGGAATACCTAAATTTGCAGTAGAACCACCTTGATCATGCATTCTAACAACTTGTCCGTTAGGCGATATTATCTCTATATCTAAATCTCCTAAATACGAATGCTCCATGGTTACACAAATACTAATCAATTGACTAATATCTGTTAAAGCTTGTGCAGAATCATAACAATCTACAGTTATAGATGTCTCGTAAACCGCTCCACTTCCATCTGGTAAAAATGTAATACCACTCACAGGAGGTGTACAGTTATTAATAAATTCAACAGCTTCAACTTCACCTGTTATATCAGTACTCTCTCCATAACAAAGCACAGAGTTTGCTGCGCCTGTTCCTGAAAAATCAGGTTCAGTAGCAACTTGAATAACTTGGTTAATTAAATTGTTATTATCACATCCAAGTGGATCAATTGAAGTATTTGCATCACGTATATTTAGATTTACAATATATACGCCTGGATCAGGATACGAAAAAGTTACGCTTTGGCCAGATGCTGTATTACCATCACCTAAATCCCACTCATAAGTAGCACCAGCTCCATCAACAGAAAACACACCACTTCCATTTAAAGTAATATCTTCATTAGGACATACTCTTATATAGCCATCTCCGTTTGGAGCAGGAGATGTAGAATCAATCTGAGAATTAATAGTTTGGCATGGTGTTAAACAAGCGATATTCGCTTCCCAACCATTTATATTACCAGCTGCATTTGAAACGAATTGAATTGTTATACACCCCGAAGTATTATCCTCAGTAGGCTGTACTAAACCAGGACTATTAGAACCTGAAAAATCACCAAAAGAGGTTGCCGCAACACTATCTCCATCAAAAATAGACATAATATCTTGGTTTACCTGTGTTACAAATTCGGTAAAATTTAATTGTATTTTCTGACCTGGATTTTCAGGACATATGGTTAAGATAAAATTTTCACCATCTCCATAGTTGCCAAATTCACCTCCTGAATCGTAAAAAACCCCACCACATTGACTAACTGTTGCTGTTTGCATATTTACATCCTGAGCCAACATTAGCGATGTAAATAATATAGAAATTATAGTAATTATATACTTCATGTTTATAATTTTATTGATATTGAGACTTAATAATGATATAATAATTTGTACCATCTACCTGATACATCGCTGCTGCTCTAGAATGAAATTCAAAATTATACTTTAGTGGATTAAAAGTATTAGGATTAAAGTTTTCATCTCGTTTTAGTTCCGAAACAAAACCATCAAAAACGGACACCTCAGATAATTTAGGACACGCTTTTTTGTTTTTTTCATCAGTTACTAATTTAATCTCTACTCTATTTCTAAGAATATGTTTAATACTCCTAAGTCTATGTGGATTGTTAAAAACATATTTATCAGCAAATTCACCATAAACCTCTATAATCTGAGCACGCTCATTAGCTGTTAATGGCAACTTTACATTGTCATTAAATTTTGCCAAAGGAACTGGATTTTTTTGTTTGGACTGCTGGCTAAACATACATAAAGGCATGAGTATCAGAGTAAGAATAATCATTAGTTTTTTCATTGTTCAAATGGATTTTTTAAAGTTTCGAAAATTAAGAAAATTTTAATAAAACCTATGTTAATTCACCAAGGATAATGACATTTTAACGGTTTTTATTATATAACAGTTATATAATTAATTTCCCTACCTATATGATGCTATTTTTATTGCTTATCTTTGCCACTTGCTTTTAAAAACTGAAAACCAATTTATTTTACAATGAAAATCAATAGTGATTTTAACGATATAGATGCTTTAGGTGATAATCACATAGGATCATCTAGCGACACACCATTAAGAGCTGATGCTTTTAAACTTTCTAACAATGACAAAATTGACATTATTAAAAGTGATGTTAAACATATTTTAGAAACTCTAGGTTTAGATTTAAATGATGATAGTCTTAAAGGCACTCCAAACAGAGTTGCCAAAATGTTTGTTAATGAGATTTTTGGAGGTCTAAATCCGGATAAAAAACCAAACGCCTCAACATTTGACAATAAGTATAAATACGGCGAAATGCTTGTTGAAAAAAACATCACAGTTTACTCAACCTGCGAACACCACCTATTACCTATTGTTGGACGAGCACATGTTGCGTATATATCTAACGGGACTGTTGTTGGCTTATCTAAAATGAACAGAATAGTAGATTATTTTGCCAAACGACCACAGGTACAAGAGCGACTAACGATTCAAATTGTTAAAGAGCTTCAAAGTGTTTTAAATACAGAAGATGTGGCTTGTGTTATTGACGCAAAACATTTATGTGTTAATTCTCGTGGCATAAGAGATATTGAAAGTAGCACTGTTACTTCAGAATTTGGAGGTCAATTTAAATCTAAAGAAACAAGACGAGAGTTTTTAGACTACATTAAATTAGACACACAATTTTAATTTTTTCACTCAACACACTAATTCAATTTATTGATTCATTTTTCAAAATCGCATCATGTCATTATATAATACAAATCAAATAAAATTATACAATACACTTTCTGGTGAAAAAGAAATTCTTCAACCTATAACTGATGGCTATGTTGGAATGTATGTTTGCGGTCCAACAGTATACAGTAATGTGCATTTAGGTAATGTGAGAACATTTATGTCTTTCGATATGATTTTTCGCTACCTTAAACATTTAGGTTATAAAGTGCGTTATGTTCGAAACATCACAGATGCTGGTCATTTAGAAAATGATGCAGATGTAGGTGAAGATAAAATTACAAAAAAAGCCAGATTAGAAGCTATTGAACCTATGGAAATAGTACAGCGTTATACTGTAGATTTTCATAATGTACTCAACACTTTTAACTTTTTACCTCCAAGTATTGAACCTACTGCTACAGGTCACATTATTGAACAGATAGAGTTAATTCAATCTATAATTGATAATGGTTTTGGCTATGTTGTTAATGGTTCGGTTTATTTTGATGTGCATAAATACAATGAATCTAATGAATATGGTATTTTAAGCAAACGTAAATTAGAAGACTTAATACATAACACCCGAGCACTTGACGGTCAGAGCGATAAGAAAAACCCACAAGACTTTGCCCTTTGGAAAAAAGCAGAACCAACACATATAATGCGCTGGCCTTCACCTTGGAGTGATGGTTTTCCTGGTTGGCATTTAGAATGTACTGCTATGAGTACTAAATATCTTGGTGAGTATTTTGATATTCATGGAGGCGGAATGGATTTAAAGTTTCCGCATCACGAATGTGAAATTGCCCAAAATCAAGCCGCAAAAGGTCAAGATCCCGTAAAATATTGGATGCATGCCAATATGCTTGAATTGAATGGAGCTCGTATGAGTAAATCTACTGGAAATTATATAAATCCAGCTGAATTACTTTCAGGAGACAATGATATTATGTCTAAAGCATACAATCCAAGCGTCATTCGATTTTTTATGATGCAAGCATCTTACAGAAGTATTTTAGATTTAACAGATGATGGTTTGGCAGCTGCCGAAAAAGGATTTCACAGACTTATGGATGCGATTTCCTTAATTGATAATTTAAAAACAAGTTCTACATCTTCATTTAATGTTGCTGAATGGAAGCAAAAATGCTACGATGCGATGAATGATGATTTTAATACTCCTATTTTAATTGCCACACTTTTTGAAGCTGTAAAATTTATTAATCAAATTAAAGATGGAAGTGCTAGCATAACATCTACAGATTTAGAATCTTTAAAAAGCACCATTAACATTTTTGTGTTTGACGTGCTTGGCTTGGTAAATATTTCTAAAACAAATACTGGTAGCGACAAACTAGCGAGTGCAGTAGAAATTCTAATTAACCTTAGAAAAGAAGCCCGATTAAACAAAGATTTTGCACTGTCTGATAAAATTAGAGACGAATTGGCTGAAGCAGGTATTAAACTTAATGATAGTAGAGAAGGCACAACTTTTACGACAAACTAATCGTGAAGAAACTTTTAACATATCCTTTTTTATTACTGATTAAATTATACCAAATATTTATTTCACCAATGACTCCTGCGACTTGCAGGTACCAACCAACATGTTCTCACTATGCAAAAGAAGCACTTGAAGTACATGGTTTTTTTAAAGGCGGTTGGTTGGCTTTAAAACGGATTTTTAGTTGTCATCCCTGGGGAGGTAGTGGTTTTGATCCAGTTCCGAGAAAGGATGACAACTAAAAATTCGCCAACGCGCCTGCTCGCCCGTTCTCTAAAAATGTACCCCGTACATTTTTTTTACGTTCCGTCGCCCTGGGGAGGTAGTGGTTTTGATCCAGTTCCGAAAAAAGATGACAACTAAAAACTTATCTAGAACTACAGTTATCTCAATCACTAAAAAAGATGCTTCATCTATTTTTTACCCACTACAATCTTTGATAAAAAGAGGATTTATTCAAGTTCCTTCAAAAGAAGACTAATTTTACGTTAATCTCATTTTCAATCCCTTTCAAAATATTATCTTTACCTCATAAAATAGAATATTTATGTTTTTATTACAAATTGATTGGGATCCTATTAAGTTTATAGATTTAGGATTTTTTAAACTTCACTTTTATAGTCTTATGTGGATTACAGCCTTTATTTTAGGCTTTCAAATCACTAAGCGTATCTATAAAAACGAAGGTCAATCTGAGGAATCATTAGACTCCTTATTTATTTATTCTGTTTTAGGAATTATGCTTGGTGCAAGATTAGGCCACGTTATATTTTACCAACCAGAACTCATTACAGAAGATTTCTTTAGCATCTTTTTACCTTTTAAATTTAAAGGAGGATTTGAGTTTACTGGCTTTCAAGGCTTAGCTAGTCATGGCGCAGCAATTGCAATGATTATTTCTATGTACTTATACAATAAAAAAGTATTACACAAAACAGTACTTTGGATTTTAGATCGCGTGGTAATCCCTGTTGCTTTAGGAGCTGTATTTGTTAGAATTGGGAACTTTATTAATTCTGAAATTATAGGTAAATATACCGGAAGTGATTTTGGAGTTGTGTTTAAACAATTAGGCGAAACACAACCTAGACATCCGGCACAATTGTATGAAGCATTCTGTTATGTTTTTGTATTTCTAATTCTCTTTTACTTCTATTGGAAAACAAAAAAATCTGAACAACAAGGCTTTTTATTTGGCTTGTTTTTAGTCTTATTATGGACTGTAAGATTCTTTGTAGAGTTTGTAAAAGAAGCTCAAAATCCAGAACGTGCAGATTGGCTTCTTAATACAGGACAGTTGTTAAGTATTCCGTTTGTATTAATTGGACTATACTTCATGTTTATCTATAAACCAAAAACCAAATTGAGCTAATGAAAGTTCAACTCTATTTAAAATCTGTATTTATTGTTTTAATTTGTACTTTGTTTGCATCTTGTAAAGAAGAAAAGACAACCAAATCTGAAGACAAAGTTGTTGTGAGTTTCAAAAAAGAAGGTGTTTTAATGCTAAAAAAAGCAGATTCCGACTCTGTAATAAAGACCTTAGATATTGAAATTGCAGATGACGAATATACCACCCAAACAGGCTTAATGTATAGAACGAAACTTGAAACCAATCAAGGTATGTTATTTGTATTTCCTAATATGCAAATGCGAAGTTTCTATATGAAAAACACTAAAATCCCTTTAGATATTATTTATATAGATGACGATTTATCTATCGTTAGTTTTCAAAAAAATGCAAAGCCTATGGATGAAACCTCTCTTCCATCAGAAGCTCCTGCTAAATATGTTTTAGAAATTAATGCTGGGCTTTCTGACGCATGGCAATTGGCTATTGGTGACAAAATAAGTTTTACCTCAACAAACGAGTAACACAATAGATTACTTATACATCAACATATCTTTAGGGTATAATAAAAGAGAACAAATTCTCAAAACAGGTTAAACCTATTCATCAGTAAACTTTCTGATATCTATACACGCAACTATATTATAGCTAATGATAGCCAAGTTTAGTCACGACTAAAACAACACAAAACATTGCTATTATTGCATACAATAATCTCAATTTAATATTGTTGCACAAAAACAAGCCAGAAATGGCAAGCAGGGCCATAAAACCTGTTTCTAATCGCGTACAAAGTATACCTATAATCATCATTATAAAAAGCAAATGCGTCCACCTACTTTTAGGTTTCCATAAAATAGCAATTGCAACAATAAATTCCATAGCAATAGTCAGGATTGCAAATACTTGACTAATTACACCAAGATTTGGAAATACATCTTTTAAAACAATGCTTTCACCAATATTGGGATCTGTAGCTTGCAAGGCTATTAAACTTTCCGTATTGCTTTTTGTTACCTCTGAAATTTCAGGAAAAAATCCTAAAAAAGGGTCAAACAGAAAACCTCTATTCAACATATAATAATAGAAGTTTCCACTTATAAACTGATTAGATATTAGTTTTTGCAAAACCGACGCCAATATAACAATAACCAAAAGTATCTGAATGTTTTTTAAAAGTATATCACTGCGTTTATGATAGCGATAACATAAAACAGAAAGCGTCATAAATGTTAACACAAAATGATGATTTGCCACTCTCAAATACATGAGATAAAGATCAAAAACCAGTAGTGCAGAAAAGACCATCCAAATAATAGGATGCTTTGTCTTGTGACGAAAGAAAAACCAACAAAATAAGCCTAGAAAAAGCACTGGAGTTTTCCATATACCATATTTTTCAGACATAATAGAAATATAGATTCCAAGCATTAAAAGCAGCAACTGACTTGCAAGCTCAATGTGATTATTTAATTTCTCTTTTATACCTATCCAATATATCACAGGCTTGTTTTTTTAAAATAGATCTCATTGACCAAAGCTCTCGAATAGACACCATTTTTTGAATTAACGGATGGTTTCCATATCTGAATATGAATACTGTCTTTGTGAGTTTTTTTTACTACAAATTCTGCAGCGCTCATTAAATTATCATCATTAGGCATTAGTTTTAAATGCTTAAAAACCCTTTCCATTTCATTATTATTTGCAATCAGAGAATCCACTGACATGCCTGGAATATATATCTGATTGTAGTAATAATGGATTCCTGTGTACATACCATAACCTCCACCTTTCCATTTATTAAGACTTTGTGTATTTACAAAAAAGAACTGCACAGCAATTACTATAACAGCAAGGCTAGGAATTCCGTACTTCAACAAAAGCACTTTTATTGTGTTAGACATGAATTACAATTGGATTATAAAATAAATATATGCTATTAAAGATTTAGAAACAAAAAAATGCCTCTCTATTAAGAAAGGCATTTTTTAAACTCTGAATTAATTCAGAATATTATTTGTTGTAAGCTTAAGCTTCTTCAACGTCTTCTTTCACTTTGTTTTTAAGTGCATCAGTTACGTTACCTTTTTTAGCTGTATCATACATAATTGGTGTTGCAATAAATACTGAAGAATATGTACCAACAATTACACCAACGATTAATGCAAATAATAAATCTTTAAGTGAATCTGCACCAAATAAGAACATTGCTAATAACACCACTAATGTTGTTAACGAGGTATTTAATGTTCTACTAATAGTACTGTTTATAGATTTGTTAATAGTTGTATCAAAATTCCAACCTAAGTTTTCATTAAAGTACTCTCTAATTCTATCAAATACTACAACCGTATCATTTAAAGAGTAACCAATTACTGTTAAGATTGCCGCAATAAACGTTTGGTCAATCTCCATACTAAATGGCATAAATCTCCATGTTAATGAATAGATACCTAACAAGATTAAAACATCATGGAAAACAGCAGCTACAGCTCCAAGAGAGAATTGCCATTTCTTAAATCTTAATAAGATGTATAAGAAAACCACTACTAAAGATCCTAAAATAGCCCAAATAGACGATTTCTTAATATCATCGGCAATTGTTGGACTTACTTTACTAGATAACATTTTACCTATTTTCTTATCTCCTGATCCATCTAAAAATTCTTCATATGTAATTCCTTCTGGAAGGTATTTTTGAAGCGCAGTAAACAACATAGATTGTACTTTTTCATCGGCTTCAACAGACGTATCTTCTACTAAATATTTGGTAGAAATCTTTAATTGATTTGGTCCACCAATGGTTTTTACTTCTGCACTTTCAAATACATTATGTAGGTCGTTTTTCACTTCCTCAACACTCATATCCTGATCAAAACGTATTTGATAAGTTCTACCTCCAACAAAGTCAATACCTTGATCTAATCCTGTTGTAAAAAGAGACCCTAAACTAGCTACAATAAATACCGCAGAAATAGCATATGCAATCTTACGTTTCTTTAAGAAATCAATATTTACATTGGTAAATAAGTTCTTCGTTAAACCAGTAGAGAAATCTAATTTACCACCTCTATTTATATACCAGTCTACTAATAGACGAGTTATAAAAATCGCTGTAAATAAAGACGTTAAAATACCAATGATTAATGTTGTTGCAAATCCTTTAATTGGACCAGTACCAAATACAAATAATATTAAAGCGGTTAAACCGGTTGTAATATTCGCATCTAAAATTGAAGATAAGGCGTTAGAGAAACCATCTTTAATAGATTCTTTTTGCGATTTACCTTTTGCTAATTCTTCTCGTATCCTTTCAAAAATAAGCACGTTTGCATCGACCGAAATACCAATAGTTAATACAATACCTGCAATACCCGGTAAAGTTAATACAGCTCCTAAACTTGCTAATACACCAAAGATTAATAAGATGTTTAATAATAAAGCGATATCTGCAAAACCACCTGCTTTACCATAGTAAAATAACATCCAAAGTAAAACAAATGCTAAAGCGATAACGAATGACTTCATACCACTGTCAATAGCCTCTTGACCTAATGAAGGTCCAACCTCATCTGCTTGTACAATTTGAGCAGAAGCAGGTAATTTACCAGCTCTTAAAACGTTAGCTAAATCGACAGCTTCTGTTAGCGAAAATGCTCCAGAAATTTGTGAATTACCACCTGCAATTGGACCTGTAGATACACTTGGCGCAGAATACACAATATTATCTAAAACAATAGCAATATAACCTTGAGTTTCGTATGCTTTTTTGGTCATTTCTTCCCAAATCTTAGCCCCTTTAGCATTCATCTGCATACTTACAGCTGGTCTGCTTACTTGGTCATAGTCTTGTCTAGCATCTGTAATTACAGCACCACTTAATTCTGGTACACCATCTCTGTTTCCTTTAATTGCATAAAGTTCTGAATACTCAGAATCTTCTGTTTGTATTCCCCAAACAAATTTTACATAACGCATTTCTGCAGGAAGTGAAGCTCTATTTTTTGGTGCATTTAAATGCGCCATAACTTTTTCTTTGTCCTTAGCTAAGAACATACCAACTACAGAGCCACCATTTCCGTACCCCTGAATACCTAATGGGTTTAAATCGGCTACATTAGTTGAGTCTGATTCTATCTGACCCGTTAAGTCATCAATAGCGCTTGAAGTTGAATCTTGATCTACTGTTGTTTCTGCAATAGCATCGTTTTTAGATTCTTTTGCTTCTTTTGCCTTATTTTCTTCAACCAAAGTTTGGTTAACCTGCATTAAATAAGGTAAAACTTCTTGAGTCTTATACGTCTCCCAAAACTGTAATTGTGCTGTCTTAGTTACTAAATCTTTAACACGCTCAATATCTTTAGCTCCTGGTAATTCTAAAAGAATACGACCTGAGTTCCCTAAACGTTGAATATTTGGAGATGTTACACCAAACTTATCAATACGCTTACGTAATACTTCGAAAGCAGAAACGATAGACTCATCAATTTTTGTTTCAATGATACTTTTAACTTCGTTATCTGACATATCGAATTTAATCTCATCACTTAACGTACGATTTGCAAAAATGTCTGGAGATGCTAATTTAGTATCACCTTTAATAGCATCAAATGCTCTAAAGAAAGATTCTAAGTAAGATTCTTGTGCATCTTTTTGTAACTCTTCTGCATCATCTAAAGCTTTATTAAAAATAGGGTCTTTACTATTATTAGCTAATCCCTTTAAAATGTCTCTAACCGAAATTTGAAGGATAACATTAATACCACCTTTAAGGTCTAAACCAAGGTTCATGGCATTATTTTCAACTTCAGTATATGAATATTTTGCAAACCCTAAATTATAAACTTCAATAGGTTCAAACTTATCACCTACCTTAATTTTAGTGGTTTTTAATGAATCTAAATAGCGAACCTCTTCTATGTTCCTTTTAGATTGGTAATCGTCTTCTGTGTCTGCGATTTTAGCAATTGCGGCTTCTTTTGCAGTATCTTCTAGCTGGTTTGCTTTGAATGTAAATGATAATTGGTAAATACTTACCAAACCAAATAAAAGCGCAAAAAGCTTAATTATTCCTTTGTTTTGCATTGTAATTATTTATTTAATGTCGAATTTTTTGAACGCGCAAATATAGAGTATACACTATAATTCAACAATGTTTTTTATGATTTTGATTTTTAGTCTTTTCTATTGAATAAGAAAGACTTGGAATGAAGTAAAAATTCTTTTAGAAAGAACAGTTTTTTAAACGGTTGGCCCTGCTCTAACCTCTGGAATTTTATAGGATATATTATCTATTGCATTGGCAATAGCCGTATTTACTATAACAGCAACATTAATAGTGTTGTTACTTTGTTTTGTATTATTCAGTTCGCTTGAATAATTAACTTTTAGTGGTTTGGAGTGGTCTGTCTTTTGATTTATCTCTGCAACTTGAGTTCCTTCAAAACTCCAATCAATATCACTACCTGTCTTAATTTCAGAAATATTAAGCTCATAGTTTTTTGCACCTTTCTTCTCTGGAAAATTATTTGAATGGTTTTGAGAGGAATTGTAAGCTAACTTTAACTCTTCAACGTTAAAAAGTGTCTTCTGAATATAAGCCACATTTGCATCACTATGATAGGTAATTCTAAGCTGACCTTTATTATTTTGACCAATCTGAATTTGAGTAACACCAATACTTTGTAATTTGCCTTGAATGGCTTCAATAGCATTTTCAGTATCTTCAGCTGTAATAGACGTATCTGAAAACTGAATTACAATCTGTTGATTTGGTAGCGTTGTATGCTCTATAAACGTTCCTAAAAACGCTAAGAGTAAAGCTAATATTCCAAATTTTAGTTTGGTTTTCATGCGCCAAATATAGACAAAAAAATAAAGACTGTATTTCTACCGTCTTTATTCTAAATATTTTGAAATTTATGACCTACAAACCTTCTATTTTGGTCACATCTTCGGGTGAAATCTCATAAACTTACCTTAATTAAAACAAAAACCTCACCAACTGATGAGTTAGCAAGGTTATTGTGAAATAATTAATCTATTGATATAATTAAAGTTCTAATAATCCATTAGTCTTTTTTACACCTTCTGCACTTTCTACCATATGTGCTTTTTCAGCAGCACTTAAAGGTACGTCTACAATCTTTTCAATTCCTTTTCTACCTAAAATTACTGGTACACCAATACATAAATCGCTTAAACCATATTCACCATCTAACAAGGCTGAACATGGAAATATTTTCTTTTGGTCACAAGCAATAGCCTGAACTAAGCCACTTACTGCAGCACCTGGAGCATACCAAGCTGAAGTACCTAATAATTTTGTTAGTGTTGCTCCGCCAACTTTAGTATCTTCTTTCACTTGGTTTAAGCGTTCTTCTGATAAAAATTCAGAAACTTTAATACTGTTTCTAGTTGCATGAGACGTTAATGGTACCATACCTTTATCACTATGACCACCGATTACCATACCATCTACATCACTAATAGGTGCTTCTAATGCTTCAGCTAATCTGTATTTAAAACGTGCAGAATCTAACGCTCCACCCATTCCTATAATTCTGTGTTTTGGTAAACCTGTAGTTTTGTGTACCAAATACGTCATTGTATCCATTGGATTACTTACAACAATAATAATTGTATTTGGAGAATGCTCTACTAAACTTGTTGATACTGTTTTTACAATACCTGCATTAATACCTATTAATTCTTCACGTGTCATACCTGGTTTACGAGGAATACCAGAAGTAATTACACAAATATCACTATTTGCTGTTTTAGAATAATCGTTTGTACTTCCTGTAATTTTAGTATCAAACCCATTTAAAGATGCACATTGCATTAAGTCCATTGCCTTACCTTCTGCATAGCCTTCTTTAATATCTAAAATTACAACTTCTGAAGCAAAGTTTTTAATTGCAATATACTCTGCACAACTTGCCCCTACAGCTCCTGCGCCAACTACGGTTACTTTCATTTGTTTTATATGTTTTATTATGTGAAACTAATTGTTTTAAATGATTGTAAAATTACGAATAAAATTGCTTTAAACGAAGAAAGCACAAGAGTAAATCTTGTGCTTTAGTCTCTTGTTTTAAGATCTAATCTTATCTGAAGCTCAACGCTATACCAACTGTAGCTGTATTATATTTTTGAAACGTATAATCGCCAAATATTTTAAAGAATCCTAAATTTAATCTTGTGCCTAATGTTGCTCTCATTCCATTTGCCTCAAAATTCAAATTTATAGGGTCGCTTATCTCTTCTTGAACCGTCCCCATTTGGTTTCCATTACTATCTTCTACATCGTAAGTTAGTGTATAATCCCCTTTCATTTTAGCTGTTGTCTTCCCGTTGTTATAACCAAGACTTCCGTAGAATGTAATTAATTTAAAATCTAAAGAAGCTAATGCCTGAACCGTCCATGTATTCATTTTAAATTCTGCTTCGCCATTTGTAACAAAAACGTTATCAGAATTATCGGTATCTGACATTGCATAAGTGACACTCATACTCGTAAATGCACCTAAAACAGATACACTAAGTGGCAATTTATCTAAGGGGCCTAAATATTGTGTTAAGTCGTGCTGCAATCCAAAACCAAGCAGCTTAGCTTCAACATCATCATAATTTTGAGTTGGCACAAAACGCGCCTTAATATCTGTTTTAAATGGTAATCCAAACCCAATTTGCACTGTTGGAGCAGGCACTGCATTTACAGGTAAATCTTCAGTAATACCTCCAGGCATATCAAAACTTATTACTCTAGAGGTGCCATCTCCATTTGGTATTGAAACATCTATAGTCGCTTCTGTATCATCCTCGCTCATTACGGTTGGTAACTTGTTTTGCCCACTAGCTACAGATAAAAAAGGGTAATCTGCTGGATTAAATGCAAATGTTTTAGCTGCATCTGGTACAAAAGAGGCATTAACACCAATAGTAATATCAAAGCCAAACTTTTTATGAACTTTTGCTGTTGTTGCCCAACCACCATTCATACTATACATTAATCCCACCATTGCTGGATTTAAATAATTCTGCGTAAGCAAACTAGCATCCTCTGATGCAAGCAAAATAGTTTCTAAATCTTGGGCTTTAGTTAATTGCACACTAGCAATAACAATAATTAAAGTGATAAATTTTCTCATAGCAATAGTGGTTTTTACATAGGCCTAATTTATAAAAATAATCACAGAAATGGTTTATTTTCATCACATACATGGATAATTAGCCTCCGAACCTTTTACTAAATAAGCTTAAAAGCAATGATTTTTTATTACTTGATATTATAAAAATCAAAAAAATAAAGGCACAAAAAAACACCCAAAAATGGGTGTTTTTTTTTTATATATTAAATCATTAATACTTAGGCGTCAATATTTGCATAAATAGCATTTTTCTCTATAAATTCTCTACGAGGTGGTACTTCGTCGCCCATTAACATAGAGAACACTCTATCAGCTTCTACACCATTTTCTATATGAATTTGACGCAAAGTTCTAAACTCAGGATTCATAGTTGTATCCCAAAGTTGACTTGCGTTCATTTCTCCAAGACCTTTATAACGCTGAATTTTTGCTCCATCACCATAGCGCTCCATCAAAGCTAAACGCTCTTCATCATTCCATGCATACTCCTTTTTTGCTCCTTTTTTCACTAAAAATAAAGGTGGAGTTGCGATATAAATGTGTCCATTTTCAATCAATTCTCTCATGTAACGGAAGAAGAACGTTAAAATTAGTGTTTCAATATGTGAACCATCAATATCGGCATCACACATAATCACAATTTTATGATATCTTAATTTTGAAAGGTTTAATGCTTTACTATCTTCCTCTGTTCCAATGGTTACACCTAAAGCTGTAAAGATATTTTTAATTTCTTCGTTTTCGAAAACCTTATGTGTCATTGCTTTTTCAACATTAAGAATCTTACCTCTTAATGGTAAAATGGCTTGAAATGCTCTATCACGACCCATTTTTGCTGTTCCACCTGCAGAATCTCCCTCTACTAAGTAGATTTCACATACTTCTGGATTTTGCTCAGAACAATCTGATAATTTACCAGGTAAACCTCCAATACTCATTACGGTTTTACGCTGCACCATTTCACGTGCCTTTTGAGCTGCGTGACGTGCTTGAGCTGCAAGAATTACTTTTTGAACAATCGTTTTTGCATCATCTGGATTTTCTTCTAAATAGTCTGTAAGCATTTCTGAAACAGCTTGAGAAACAGATGCAGAAACTTCACGGTTTCCTAATTTGGTTTTTGTTTGTCCTTCAAATTGAGGTTCTTGTACTTTTACAGATACAATTGCCGTTAAACCTTCACGAAAATCATCACCTGCGATATCAAACTTTAACTTGTCTAACATCCCTGATTCATCGGCGTACTTTTTAAGCGTATGTGTAAGTCCACGACGGAACCCAGAAAGGTGTGTTCCTCCTTCGTGTGTATTAATATTATTTACATATGAGTGTAAGTTTTCAGCATAAGAAGTATTATATACCATTGCTACTTCAACAGGCACTCCATTTTTTTCACCTTCAAAAGCAATAACATCTTTCATTAAAGGCTCACGATTTCCGTCTAAGAATTTAATAAATTCACTTAATCCTTCTTTAGAGTGAAATGTTTCTCCTTCAAACTCACCATCTTCTTTTTTATGACGTCTATCAACTAAATGAATGGTAATACCTTTATTAAGATATGCTAATTCTCGTAAACGACTTGCTAACGTATCATAACTATATTCTAAAGTTTGTGTAAAAATTGTTGGATCTGGTTTAAAAGTTACAATCGTACCTCTTTTTTCAGTTTCACCAACTCTTTTTACAGGATACGTAGCCTTACCTCTTTCGTACTCTTGCTCCCAAATTTCTCCTTTTCTGTAAACGGTTGCCTTAAGATGCTCAGATAGCGCATTTACACAACTTACACCAACACCATGCAATCCACCAGACACTTTATAAGAGTCTTTATCGAATTTACCACCTGCACCAATTTTAGTCATAACAACCTCTAATGCAGAAACTCCTTCTTTTTTATGTAAATCTACAGGAATACCACGACCATCATCTTCTGTGGTAATAGAATTATCCTCGTTGATAATTACAGTAATATTATCACAATGACCAGCTAAAGCCTCATCAATAGAGTTATCAACTACCTCATAAACTAAATGGTGTAAACCACGGACACCTACATCTCCAATATACATGGATGGACGCATACGTACATGCTCCATACCTTCTAAAGCCTGAATACTATCTGCAGAATAATTATCCTTATTAAATTCTTCTCTTTTCTCGCTCATTATTTTGAATAAATTTTAGTTCGAATCTTTATTAAAAAAGTTCCGTTTATTTTTTTAAACGGAAGCAATCCAGCTATCCTAATTTCCTTCAATTTCATTTTAAAAATTAAGACCGCTTTGACATAAAAAAAATGACACAGTTGTATCATTTTTGAATACTAACAAATATACGATTTTAAAACACTTTATAAAAGCTTTTTATGGATTGAAACCGATAATTATCAACATTTGTTAATTACTTAATAATGCCTTAAAAAGGCTAAAAAGCGCCTTAAATTTGATTTAACTAATTTTAAGGCTAACTCAGAATCGCCAAAAACCAAAAAGGCTTTACAAGTCGAATTTCGAAGTTTGAATGAGCGTTAAAATTGATGAATTTCTTCGTTTTTAAGTGCGACATCCTGACAAATTTATCGTACAAAAGGAGAAAAAGTCAGCTTTAAAACTGACTTTTTATAAATCGATTTATAAAAAATAGATTAGACTTCAACCTCATCTATTAAGGTTTCCATTTTTTTGTCTGGCATTAACCAAATTAAAGCTACAATCGCATAACAGACAATAGCGAGCCACGTGTACACAAAAGCTAAAGGAATAGCTATAATATACAATGCTGTGGAGACATAATCTTTTACTTTATATATAATTAAACGCGCCAATAAATAATCTTTATCGTGATTTTTAATTAGCGTACGTTCTAAAATAAAGTAAGCTACAGCACTCATCAATAACACAAAACCGTAAGTGGCTACTGGTAACGCTTCATAATAATGTTCATTTTCTCCCAACCAACTTGTAGTAAAAGGAATTAAAGACAACCAAAACAGCAAATGTAAGTTTGCCCAAAGAACGCTTCCGTTTACCTTATGAGAAATCTGAAATAAGTGATGATGGTTGTTCCAATAAATTCCGATGTAAATAAAACTTAACACATAGCTTATAAATACTGGTGCCACAGATAATAAACTTTGAAAAGTAGTGTCTTCTGGAGCTTTCAGTTCTAAAACCATAATGGTAATTACAATAGCTAAAACACCATCGCTAAACGCTTCTAATCTTCCTGTTCTCATAACTTAATTTTAATCAATGTGATTCTACTAAATTCTAAATTAACCACCAAAGCGTTTTGGAGTTGGTAATGGAATACGTACAGTCTCATTAATCACTTTTGGGAATTTATCAGCTTTCCAATCGTTTTTAGCTTTCGCAATAAGAGCTTTATCTGATGCGACAAAGTTCCATTCTATAAACCGTTCTTCGGGGAATGCATTTCCGCCAAAAATATAAATAGTTGAATTGGCTTCAATTTCAAACGCACATAAAGTACTGTCTTTAGCCACTAATAACTGTTTTGTTTCGTAAGTATATCCATCACTTTTAATACTACCTTCTAAAATATATAATGCGCTTTCACCAAATAAATGTTCGCCTATTGAAATGGTTTTCGTTTCGCTTGATTTTATTTCTATAAAATAAAGAGGACTATATACTGGAACAGGAGATTGCTTTCCAAAGGCTTTTCCTGCTATGAGTTTAAAATGCACATTGTTATCTTCCCAACTCGGAACTTCATCTGCAGAAACATGTGTAAACGACGGATCGCATTGCTCGTCTGCTTTGGGCAAGGCCACCCATATTTGTAAGCCATGAAGCATTTTTTTTGAGTGACGTAAATATTCTGGTGTACGCTCTGTATGCACAACACCTTTTCCTGCTGTCATCCAATTTACCGCTCCTGGTTTTATTTCTACTTCTGTTCCTAAGCTATCGCGATGCATAATAGCTCCTTCAAACAAATATGTTAAAGTAGACAAACCAATATGCGGATGCATTGCAATATCCAAGTTTTCAGCATCACTTAGACAAGCAGGTCCCATATGGTCTATAAAAATAAATGGTCCCACCATACGTTTTTGTCGAAATGGCAACAAGCGACCTACCATAAAATTGCCAATATTGGCAGCGCGTTCCTCTATAATTAATTTTGTATTTGACATATTTATAATTTATCGTAACCGTTAAAACTTGGATCCACTAAGGATTTATATTCTGGATGCTTCTTTATATATGCGAAAACATAAGGACAAAATGGTAATAGTCTCTTGCCTTGGATTTCAATATAATTTAGCGTTTTCTCAACCACAGCACTTGCAGCTCCTTTACCACTTAAAGCAGATTGAACTTCCGTATGAATTAAAGCTATTTGATCGCTCATCTCCTTATATTGGATAAAAGCAAAACTATCATCGATTTCTATTTCGAAACACTTTTTATCTTCGTTTTTACGAAGTGGAATATTTTTAAACTCGTCCCTCATGTCTTAAAGATATAAAAAAGTAGTTCAAAAAAATGAACTACTTTTTAAAATTACTAATCCTCTAAATAACCGAATTTTCCGGTATTAAAATCCTGAAATGCTTCAATGAGTTCCTCTTGTGTATTCATCACAAAAGGTCCATGCGCTGCAATTGGTTCATTAATTGGCTCACCACTTAGCACTAAAATTATAGCATCATTTAAGGCTTCTACGATAAACGACTCTCCATCGTTGCTAAACATCACAAAATGGTCTTGCGGCGCATCTGTATTTTCGTTTACTATTGCATCACCTTCAACCATTAAAAGTGCTGTTGTATAGTTTGCTGGAAACGACAATTGCGTTTTAGCTCCTTTTTTTAATTTCAAATTAAACATATTCACTGGCGAAAATGTAGAGGCAGCACCTTTGTGCCCTTGATAATCGCCTGCTATTACCTCTATTTCTCCTGCTTTATTTGGCAAGTCAATTTTTGTAATTTCAGAATTAGAGATAGCCTGATATTTTGGAGTACTCATTTTATCCTTTGCAGGTAAATTCACCCAAAGTTGTACCATTTGAAACTCACCTCCTGTTTTACTCCATTCGGTTTCATGAAACTCTTTGTGTAAAACACCAGAAGCAGCTGTCATCCATTGCACGTCTCCTTCACCAATTACGCCTCCACCACCCGCACTATCACTATGTTCTACACATCCTTTATAGGCGATGGTTACCGTTTCAAAACCTCTGTGAGGATGCACTCCTACACCTTTTGGCTTATTTGTTGCAGGAAAATTATACTTGGAATTATAATCTAACATTATAAAGGGATCCATACGTTGCATGGTTGATGTCCCTGGAATAAAATTGTGAACTCTAAATCCATCACCTACAAAATGAGGTGTTCCTGGTTGGGTTACTTTTTCTATACGTCTTAGTTTATTAGTTTTCATGTTATTTTATTTGTTTAAGTTGATACGGTTTGCCAATGTAATTTCAAATGAATTGTCTAAATAATTGCTTTGACTACTTGGCTTGTTTGCTCTCCAATAGGCCGCTTTTACGGTTTCTGCTAAAATTTTATTATCAGTATACTCTACTAAAATTGCATTGTCATACAATACCGATACAACCTGACTTAACTTGACTTTGTCTGTTAGATTAAATTTGTTAGAAATAGCAACGACATTATAAGGTCGCTGTTGTATTTTTTCTATAGCCATCTCTATAGTATCTACTGTAGAAACCTTCCAATTTAAGATTCTTGGAATTGTAGTGTCTTTACTGACAACTAATACTTCTAAATGTCTCATAATATATTTCCTTTCTTTTATTACTGTAAAATTACAGGAACAAAAAAAGGTGTGCATTGACATTTGATAAGAAGCAAAAAACTAGACATTAATAGGATTAAAATATCACTTGAGTTTAAAATTTTCTTTAGCTAATGCTTTTCGCACTCTACTTAAACTCTCTGGAGTAATACCCAAATAAGAAGCAATCATCCATTGTGGTACACGCAACATGATATCTGGATACATATTGACAAATTCTAGGTATCTTACTTTTGCAGAAGCTCCTATTAACAAACTGATACGTTTGTATAAATGTCGAATGTGATTCTGTAATAGTTTTTCGTTTTGAATTCTAAAATTTGAATTGACTTTGACCACCTCATTAACAAATTCTTCATCTAACATTACAGTTAATGTATCCTCAATAGCATCTATATAGTAAGTTGAAGGCTCTTGAAAAAAAACACTTCCACGATCACTAAGAATCCAATTTTCGGTCGCAAACTGAAGGACGTGTTCTTTACCTTCTTCATTTAAGGCATAAAATCGAAGCACACCTTGTTCTACAAAAAAAGAATGCGAACAAACCTCGCCTGATTTTAATAAGAACTCGTGATTAGCAACTCTTTTCGTTTTTATAAAAGGGGTTATTTGGGCGAATTCCTCTTCAGATAATCCGCCTTTTTCAATAAGAAATTTTTTAAAATTTGGTAATAACATTGTTACAATTAAGATTATGAAATTACAACAATGCTACATATAAAAAAAGACCAATCTTTTTTGATTGGTCTTTTTACTTCGTTATTTAATTCCTATTTAAGCTTTGACATAAGAATCTGAATGCACCTTAGCTACTGCTCTACCCGATGGGTCATTCATGTTTTTAAAGGCTTCATCCCATTCTAAAGCTGTTGCTGTACTACAGGCCACACTTGCCTCTTGTGGCACACTTAATGCAGCGGCATCACTTGGAAAATGTCCTTCAAAAATAGTTCTGTAGTAATATTCTTCTTTGTTTAAAGGTGTGTTTATTGGAAAACGGAATGATGCATTTTCTATTTGTTCATCTGTAATTTCATTTTCAACAAGTGCTTTCAAGGTATCAATCCAACTGTAACCTACTCCATCAGAAAATTGTTCTTTTTGTCTCCAAGCTACGCTTTCTGGAATCATATCTTCAAACGCTTTACGAACGACCCATTTTTCCATACGTTCTCCATTAATCATTTTATCACTTGGGTTAATGCGCATAGCTACATCCATAAATTCTTTATCTAAAAATGGTACACGACCTTCTATTCCCCAAGCGGCCAAACTTTTGTTTGCTCTTAAACAATCATACATGTGCAATTTATCTAATTTACGAACCGTTTCTTCATGAAATTCTTGTGCACTTGGTGCTTTATGAAAATATAAATACCCTCCAAATAACTCATCTGCTCCTTCACCAGATAATACCATTTTAATTCCCATCGATTTAATCACTCTTGCCATTAAATACATTGGTGTAGATGAACGTATTGTAGTAATATCGTATGTTTCAATATTGTAAATCACATCTTTAATTGCATCTAAACCTTCTTGGATGGTGAATTTAATTTCGTGATGCACAGTTCCTATATGGTCTGCCACTTTTTTAGCTGCCGCCAAATCAGGTGAACCTTCTAATCCAACTGAAAACGAATGTAATTGAGGGTACCATGCTTTTTCTTTATCATCCGCTTCGATACGTCTTTCTGAATATTTTTTAGCAATAGCAGAGGTTACCGATGAATCCAAACCACCAGACAACAATACACCATACGGCACATCACTCATTAGTTGTCTATGTACAGCATCTTCTAAGGCCTGCTTTACTTCTTCTATACTTGTTTCGTTATCTTTTACAGCATCATAATCCGTCCAATCGCGTTTATACCATTTTACAAATTCGCCATCTTTACTAGACATGTAGTGTCCTGGAGGAAATAGTTCAATTTTAGTACAAATACCTTCTAGTGCTTTTAATTCTGAAGCGACATAAAAAGTTCCGTTTTTATCCCAACCTATATATAAAGGAATAATTCCCATATGATCTCTAGCGATAAAATACTCATCTTTTTCTACGTCGTATATAGCAAAACCAAAGATACCGTTCATTTCATCTACGAAATCCACTCCTTTTTCTTGGTATAAAGCTAAAATCACTTCACAATCACTTTGAGTTTGGAAATCGTATTTTCCTTCAAATTGTTGTCGCAAAGCTCTATGGTTATATATTTCTCCATTAGCTGCAAGAATTAGTTTTTGGTCAGGACTCAACAAAGGTTGCTTCCCTGAGGCTGGATCAACAATGGCTAAACGTTCGTGTGCCATGATCACTTTATCATCACTATAAATTCCACTCCAGTCTGGTCCACGATGACGAATGGTTTTTGCCATTTCTAAAACCTGAGGTCTTAAATCTTCAACTTTCTGTTTTATATCGAACGCACATACTATTCCGCACATAACTTTTACTTTTTATTTGAATTTGGCTTCAATTAAGCTTAGCCCTTATATTATTAATTATAGGACAAATATGAAATTAAACTTTCATATTTAAAACGCAATACAACTAAATGGCTTCAATTTAAAACTTTAAATACATAATAGATGTTGTTTTAAAACTAACTCATCTCGAAATTATTAGTTTTACTATGAATATGTAAATTTTAATATTTAATTGCGACTATTCATAGAATTAAAAACTATTTTTAACAAAATCTAAAACACAGTATTACTTATGAAAAAATCAAATTTAATGACTTCAATCGCTTTTGCGTTTTTAATGTTATTTACATTTAATGTTGATGCACAAGAATTTAAAGGCTTAGATAAGAGTCCTATGGATGTTGCAGCTTTCCCTTCTAATTACAAAGATTCAAACAAAATAATTAAAATCGCCTATAGTCGTCCACAGTTAAATAATCGCTCGGTAGGTGAATTAGTAAAAAACGGGGAAGTATGGAGAACAGGAGCAAATGAAGCTGCCGAAATTACACTTTATAAAGACCTGATGTTTGGAAATAAAGAGATAAAAGCAGGAACTTATACTTTTTATGTCATTCCTGGAAAAGAAGAATGGACAGCAATTATTAGCACAGACTTAAATGTTTGGGGAAGTTATTCTTATAATGAAAAAAATGATGTTGCACGTCTAAAAGTACCCGTTACAGAAGCAAAAGAATCTTTAGAAGCATTTTCTATTGCATTTAATAAATCTGACAACGGAATTAATATGCATTTAGGCTGGGGAACTGTGAGAGTTGCTGTGCCTTTTAAAGGTTAAATCTATCTGGTATATACAATACAAAACGCCCTGATTTCTCAAGGCGTTTTTTTTGTTTCATATATACTCTAATAAAATCTTACATCTTTTGTTGCCATTGTACCTGCTCTACCACCTACTCCAGCCGTTAACGCTACCGTTTCTGTATTAGAATAAGTAACATAATTACCTATTGTTTTATCCAAAGGATTAAAAGAGAAATATTGTGTTTGTGCTATTACTTCTCTAAGTTTAACAAATATAATACTATTGTATACGTAATAGTTTACAGGACAAATGCAATAACTGTCTATTTGAATTTTAAGGGATATTCAAATACTTATGTGTTTGAAGTGACACTTTCCATTTGGGGTTTGCCATAACGTACTCTACAATTAACGGCATCATTTTATCGCGTTTACTCCACTCTGGTTGTAAATACAAAATACAGTCCTCATTTACCTTAGTAGCCTGTTCTTCTGCAAACTTAAAATCGTCTTTATTATATATGATACATTTCAGTTCGTTTGCTTTTTTAGAAACGTCTTCTGTTGGTAATTTCATTTTTTTAGGCGACAGACAAATCCAATCCCATTCTCCTGATAATTTGTAAGCCCCTGAGGTTTCGATATGTGTTTGCACTCCTTTAGCTTTTAACTGAGCTGTTAAAGGTCCCATATCCCACATTAATGGCTCACCACCTGTTACAATAATGGTGTCGCTATATTTAACCGCATTTTCAACAATCTTTTCTGTTTCTGTAGGCGGATGTAATTCTGCTAACCAACTTTCTTTAACATCGCACCAATGACAACCTACATCACAGCCTCCAATTCTCACAAAATAAGCAGCAGTACCTTTGTGAAATCCTTCGCCTTGAATGGTGTAAAATTCTTCCATTAAAGGCAATAATAACCCTTTATCTATTAACTCTTGTCGTTCTCTTCTTGTCATAAGGCTGCAAATATATTAATAAGTAAGCAGTAGGCAGTAAACTCTGAGTAATAATTAAACATTCTTATACTATCAAAACAAGATTAGGTATTAATTGCTGATAAATACTAAGACTGCAATCTAAAACTATTTCATACTTGATTAAAATTACATTATTTTTATCCAAATTTTCTGACTCATGAAGAATTCTGAAGCTTTCATAAAAGACATCAACGACGGAAACACGTTTAAAGGTGATTATATTACCTTAGGTTCTGCTATGCTAGATGGTAAAACCATGACTAACACTTTTGTAAACGTACCATTAAAAACCATGAACAGACATGGT
The DNA here is from genome assembly GCF_036903175.1 of Winogradskyella sp. ECml5-4. NCBI lineage: Bacteria > Pseudomonadati > Bacteroidota > Flavobacteriia > Flavobacteriales > Flavobacteriaceae > Winogradskyella > Winogradskyella sp. ECml5-4. The sequence goes on from NZ_JAYJLF010000011.1 coordinate 25,321, forward strand.
CTTATTGCTGGTGCAACAGGTACTGGAAAGACAAAAACATTACAAGTTTTAGCAGAAAATCTTTCTGAAAAAGGAGTTCCTGTTTTACTTATGGACATCAAAGGAGATTTAAGTGGTTTAGCAAAACCTAGTCCTGGACATGCAAAGATTGATGAACGCCATGCGCAAATAGGTTTACCCTTTGAGCCAAAAGCTTTTCCCGTAGAAGTAATGACCTTGTCTGAACAAGATGGAGTTCGATTAAGAGCAACTATAAGTGAATTTGGACCTGTTTTAATTTCGAGAATATTAGACGTTACAGAAACCCAAGCCGGAATCATTTCCGTAATTTTCAAATATTGTGACGACAACCATTTACCGTTATTAGACCTCAAAGATTTCAAGAAAATTTTACAATATGCTACTAATGAAGGTAAAAAAGAATTTGAAGAATCTTATGGGCGTATTTCTACCGCTTCAACAGGTGCTATTCTTAGAAAATTAATAGAAATAGAACAACAAGGTGGCGATTTGTTCTTTGGCGAAACCTCATTTGACACACAAGATTTATTGCGCATTGATGAGAATGGACGCGGTTATATTAACATTATTAGATTAACTGATATTCAAGATAAGCCAAAATTATTCTCCACGTTTATGTTGAGTTTATTAGCTGAAATCTATTCTACTTTTCCTGAACAAGGAGATAGTGGCCGACCAGAACTTATCATGTTTATTGATGAGGCACATTTAATTTTTAATGAAGCTTCGGACGCGCTATTAAATCAAATTGAAAGTATTGTAAAGCTTATTAGAAGTAAAGGAGTTGGATTATATTTTGTTACTCAGAATCCAACCGACGTCCCTGAAGCTGTTTTAGGGCAGCTGGGTTTAAAAGTACAACACGCTTTAAGAGCGTTTACTGCAAAAGACAGAAAAGCCATAAAATTAACAGCTCAAAATTATCCTGATACGGATTATTACGATACAGCAGAAGTTTTAACATCATTAGGAATTGGTGAAGCCTTAGTCTCTGCTTTAGATGAAAAAGGAAAACCAACACCTCTGGCCGCTACAATGTTGCGTGCACCAATGAGTAGAATGGATATTTTAACAGAGTCTGAATTGGCCAGTTTATTAGCACAATCAAAACTCGCTAAAAAGTATAATCAAGAAATTGATAGGGATAGTGCTTATGAAATGTTAAATAAAAAAATTAAAGAAGCCGAGGCTGAAGAGGTAAAACAAAAAGCAAAAGAAGAAAAAGAAGCCTTAAAACGTGCCGAAAGTAAAAGAAAAACAAGCTCAACTAGAAGACAAAGTACACGAATGAATCCTATAGTAAAGGTTCTAACCAGTGCAACAGTAATCCGTGGAGTCTTGGGAATATTAAGTAAAATGATAAAATAATAAATGCCTAAATCTAACATGAAAAACACTTTATTAATGGCACTAATTTGTGCTCTTATTATTACTAGTTGCGCAAAAGAAAAAGTTGTAAATCCATTTACAATTACTAAGAATCATATTGGTTTACTAACAGACTCTACGCAAGTAAAAGAATTAGATGCCATTTTTAGCAATGATTCGGTTGTGCGTTATATTGCCGGAGATGAATTTATGGGAGCTGTAAACAGCATTGAAATTTTTGAAAAAGGTGGCAAAAAACTATTAGACTTATCTCCAAAAGAAGCTTTAGATTCAACATCTGTAATTTCTAGCGTAAACATTATTGATTCACGTTATAAAACAGAGAAAAACATCTCAACTTTAAGTACATTTAAAGATATAAAAGAAGCTTATAAAATTTCAAAAATAGACAACCTCATTAATGTAATTGTCGTTTCTGTTAATGAAATAAACGCCTCTTTTACTATTGACAAAAAAGAGCTTCCTGCAAGCATGCGCTTTGACATGGATATGACTATTGACCCAATTCAAGTTCCTGAAAAAGCTAAGATTAAATATTTCATGATTCATTGGTAAAAGCAATAAACAAAATGAAAAAATATAAAATTCAAAACTCGCCATTTGTAGTTCCAACAGAAGATGGTAAAATTATAAAAGAACATTTTGGAAATGCAACAGATGGTAATTCAGAAATTAGTATTGCACACATGGTTGCTCCTGCTGGTTGGTCCGAGCCTTTTCAAACACCAGAATTTGATGAATATACGTTTATCATTAAAGGAAAAAAACAATTCATTATCGATGGAGAAACCATAGTTTTAGAAGCTGGCCAATCTATTAAAGTAGAAAAAAATACTCGGTTACAATACTCTAATCCTTTTACAGAACCATGTGAATATCTAGCGGTATGCTTGCCTGCATTTTCAGTTGAAGCCGTAAATAGAGAAGACCAATAAGTATGAGTAGTTTTGTTATTAAATCAATTGGTAGAGCTCTTAACGCAACCAGTCTAATCTCGTCTAAATACGCCGCAAAAAAAGCTATAAATTTATTTGCTTCACCTAGAAAAGGAAGTTACAACGAACAGCAAAAACGTGTAATCGAATCTGCTTTTTATGAAGAAATAAACTATAAAAATCTAGATATAGCAACCTACCGTTGGGTGGGCAAGGGCAAAACTATTTTACTAGCCCACGGTTGGGAAAGTAATGCATCACGTTGGGAGTATATTTTAAAAGATTTAAAAGCACAAGACTATAATATTATTGCCTTAGATGCTCCTGCTCATGGGAGGTCTGACGGAAAACAATTTAATGCCATTTTATATTCTGAATTTATAAATGTAGTCGCCAAAAAGTTTCAGCCAGATGTACTAATTGGACATTCAGTTGGTGCAATGTCAAGTGTTTTTTGTTTATACAAACATCAATTACCAAGTATACATAAAATGGTTTTACTAGGAGCACCAGCACATTTTACTGGAGTTTTTGATAGATACAAAACCATGATGGGTTTTAACAATAAAGTTTCAAATGGCTTAGACAATATTATTGTTGAACGTTTTGGACAGCCTGTTTCATACTTTTCAACTGCAAATTTTACCAAGTCAATTGAAGCCAAAGGTTTAATTATCCATGATAAAAAAGACCGTATTATTCCTTATGAAGACGGACTATTAATTGCTAACCGTTATAAAAATTCTGAATTTATTTCTACTTCAGGATTTGGTCATGGATTAAAGGATATTTCTTTAACACCAAAGATTATTGAGTTTATTAATAACTAATCTTTATTGTACTTTTACAGCATGTCACAAGAACTAAAACGCCTTAACAAATACCTCAGCGAAGCTGGTTATTGCTCTCGTAGAGCTGCAGACCGTTTAATCGAAGCAGGAAGAGTAACTATTAACGATGTTGTTCCTGAAATGGGAACTAAAGTCGCATCCGAAGATGTTGTTAAAGTTGATGGCGAAATCATTGGAGAACGCAAACAAGACTTTGTGTACTTAGCTTTTAACAAACCTGTAGGTATCGTTTGTACTACAGACACTCGAGTAGAAAAAGACAATATTATTGACTATATCAACTATCCAAAACGCATATTTCCCATAGGAAGATTAGACAAGCCAAGTGAAGGTTTAATTCTTCTCACTGACGACGGAGATATTGTAAACAAAATATTAAGAGCCAGTAATAATCACGAAAAAGAATACATCGTAACTGTTGACCAACCAATTTCTCAAACCTTTATTGAGCGTATGTCTGGAGGAATTTATTTAGAAGATTTAGACAAACACACTAATAAATGTAAGGTTAAAAAGATTGACAAATACACGTTCAGTATCATTTTAACTCAAGGATTAAATAGACAAATCCGTAGAATGTGTGAATATTGTAATTATGAAGTACAAGCGTTAAAGCGTATTCGAATAATGAATATAATGCTTGATGTACCTGTTGGAAAATATAGAGAATTGACTAAAGCCGAATTTAAAACGCTAAACGAATTAATAAGCGATTCTACAAAAACGTATGAGGCAAGTCAAAACAATACAATAAGAAAAAACAGACGCTAATTATGGCTTTATCTCCGTTTCACCTTGCTATTCCTGTTCATAATTTAGAAACCTGTAGAAATTTCTACACTAATACATTACAACTTGAAGAAGGTAGAAGTAGCGACCATTGGGTAGATTATAATTTCTTTGGACACCAATTAGTTATTCATTTTAAAGACAAAACAGAAGCAGATACGCACACAAATCAAGTAGACGGCAAAGCTGTTCCCGTTCCGCACTTTGGTGTTGTTTTAGAATGGGAAGCATTTCAAGAGTTTTCTAAATTATTAAAATCTAAAAACATAGCCTTTATTATTGAGCCATACATTAGATTTAAAGGGCAAGTTGGAGAACAAGCTACCATGTTTTTTAAAGATCCTTCAGGAAATGCATTAGAGTTTAAAGCCTTTAAAGATATGACTCAGTTATTTGCTAAGTAATGTTTCGTTTGCTGAAAAGGTAAAATGGCCCATAAATTAACAAAAACAGAGGAATTATTATTAGCTGACCTACCAAAATATAATACGGCCATTCTCCAAAATAATCTAACAGTGAAGCCGACTTTGGCTTTTCATTTAAGTAAAAATAATTAGCATCTAACAGGTAATTCAAAAGCATCATTAAAGCAACATAACCTTGAAGTGCAAAGAAGGATTTAAATACACTTTTAAGTGTTGGTCTCATTTTTAATTCAAATATGAAATAGAAAATGATGGATAACAATCCCAAATGGATTATCCAATATCTAAAATAATCAAAACTTGGAAATCCTGTAGTAATGTCTGGTGTTATAACAGCTTGTAATGTGCCTCCAATAATCCAAAACACTAGTATTTCAAACATCCAATATTTACGATAATACGTAAACACAGGAATTAATAAAGCCATTAAACTACAGAGGTAAAGTGGTAAATCGGTTTTAAAATTATAGTTATCAAAAAGCATTCGGTATACATGAAACCCAATAAGCGTCAGGGAAACAAACCAAGCTAAATAATGAACTGCTTTTTGTTTTTGAAATGCATTGAAATTCTTGCTAGAATAACTTACAAGACAAACAGTAAATGCTATTGCAAATAGAATAGGAATGATATGTTGAAAACTACCTAACGTGACTTTTGCCTGCACGATACATAGTAACCACGATTCCATTTAAAAAATTATCTGTAATTTTTTCTGTGTTGTTCTCTTGCCAACAATGTGTTTTTTAGCAACATGGCAATTGTCATTGGACCTACTCCACCAGGAACTGGTGTAATAAAACTTGCCTTTTTGCTTACGTTTTCAAAATCTACATCACCAGTAATATAATAGCCTTTTTCTGAATCGTCTGGTACTCTTGTGATTCCAACATCAATAATTACAGCATCATCTTTTACCATTTCGGCTTTTAAAAACTTAGGCACTCCTAAGGCTGAAATAATAACATCTGCTTGTGAAGTAATCTGCGTAATATTTTTAGTGTGACTATGAGTTAAAGTTACTGTTGAATTTCCAGGAAAACCTTTTCTTCCCATTAGAATACTCATGGGGCGACCAACAATATGTGAACGACCGATAACAACTGTATGTTTACCTTTAGTTTCTACTTCATAACGGTCTAGCAATTCTAAAATACCAAATGGTGTTGCCGGAATAAATGTAGACATATCTAATGCCATTTTCCCGAAGTTCATAGGATGAAATCCATCGACATCTTTATCAGGATTTACAGCCATTAATACTTTTTGCGTATTAATTTGTGGAGGCAATGGTAATTGAATTATAAAGCCATCTATATTATCGTCATTGTTTAATTCTTCAATTTTATCGAGCAACTCAACTTCACTTGTTGTATTTGACAAACGCACCATTGTAGATTCGAAACCAACACGTTCGCATGCTCTAACTTTGCTACCTACATAAGTTAAACTAGCCCCATCGTTACCGACAATAACAGCAGCTAAATGAGGCACTTTTTCACCATTAGCTTTCATCTTATCGACTTCGGCTTTGATTTCGTTTTTAATGTCGTTACTTACTTTTTTTCCGTCTAAAATTGTCATGCTTTTGGTTATTGTTTTCTTGCAAAGACGCTATGGCGCAAATCTCTTATTGATTAATTTATTATTTTTAAAAGCCAACTGAAGACTGAATTTTGTAACGGTCAACTGAGGACTAAATACTGTAAACTTTACTTTGGCATATTCTGCATAGCTTGCATCATACGTTTTCCGCCTCCACCTTGCATCATCTTCATCATTTTACTCATTTGCGTAAATTGCTTTAAGAGTTGATTTACTTCTTGTACTGAAGTTCCAGACCCTTTACCTATACGCTTTTTACGGCTTGCATTTATTACTGATGGATTAGCACGTTCTTCTGGTGTCATAGAATGAATAATCGCTTCGATACCTTTAAAAGCATCGTCATCGATATCAATATCTTTCATCATTTTTCCTGCTCCAGGAATCATTCCGATAAGATCCTTCATGTTCCCCATTTTCTTGATTTGCTGAATCTGTTTTAAGAAATCATCAAACCCAAATTGATTTTTGGCAATCTTCTTCTGAAGTTTTCTTGCTTCCTCTTCATCAAACTGTTCTTGAGCACGTTCAACTAAAGACACCACATCACCCATGCCTAAAATACGATCTGCCATACGTGATGGATAGAAGACATCAATTGCTTCCATCTTTTCACCTGTACCAATAAATTTAATTGGCTTATTAACTACAGATTTAATAGAAATTGCAGCACCACCTCGTGTATCACCATCTAATTTGGTAAGGATAACACCATCAAAATTCAAAATATCGTTAAAGGCTTTTGCAGTATTTACCGCATCTTGACCTGTCATAGAATCTACAACAAACAAGGTTTCTTGTGGCTGAATCGCTTTATGGATGTTAGAGATTTCAGTCATCATGGCTTCATCTACAGCCAAACGACCAGCGGTATCAATAATCACAACATTATGACCATTGGCTTTTGCATGCGCAATACCTGCTTGCGAAATGGCAACAGGATCTGTATTGCCTCTATCACTAAAAACCTCAACACCTATTTGATCACCGACAACATGTAACTGATCAATTGCAGCAGGACGATAAACATCACAAGCTACTAATAAAGGTTTCTTCGTTTTTTTATTTTTTAAATAATTGGCAAGCTTACCAGAAAAAGTGGTTTTACCAGATCCTTGAAGACCTGACATTAAAATCACACTAGGGTTTCCAGAAAGATTAATACCTTCTACATCGCCTCCCATTAATTCGGTTAATTCGTCTTTAACGATTTTAACCATTAATTGGCCTGGCTGTAATGTTGTTAATACATCTTGACCAAGTGCTTTTTCTTTTACACGTACGGTAAATTCCTTTGCAATTTTAAAGTTAACATCGGCATCTAAAAGCGCACGTCTTACTTCTTTAAGCGTCTCAGCAACATTTACTTCTGTAATGCTACCATGACCTTTTAATACGTGTAACGCTTTATCTAACTTATCACTTAAATTATTGAACATGTTTCTAGTATTCTGTTTGCAGTCTGCAACAAAGCAGCCTGTAATTATTTAATAAGCTGCAAATTTAAGAATTTATGAGGGAATTACTAATGTGTTTAAGAATTAGTTTTTTAGTTATAAATGAAGGTTTAAGAAGAAGGAACATTAAACAAATTGATAAATTACTATCAAATAAAAAGAGCTGCTCATGGCGAGCAACTCTTTTTTATCAACTTAACTAACTTACTAAAATTACTAACTTTCAGCATTTTCTTTATTCACAGGTTCTATCTAGAACTATTTCATTATTGCTATCATTTATGGCATGCAATACTAATTGCTCTGTGGTACATTCTACAACTAACCAACTTCCGTTTATGGCTTGGATATTTGGTCCTGAAACGTTTGTAAACTCTATTACTACACCATCACTAGTTTGTGCTGTAGACCAATAAGCATCTATTACTATTGTATCGGTATATATCACTACAATTCCTGAATTTTCTTCGAAATTAAAATTATAACTATCAAGGTTATCACTACCATTATAACTTGTGATATTCCATTCACATTCAGTTAAAATACTATCAATATCTCCTTCCGTACAGCTGCCTGTACTACAATCGATAACATTTAGTTGAATTGGGAATACTTGATATTCATTACCAATATCTACTCTTACATATACCGTTTGCTGAGATGCTACAAAATTGGTAAAACTCTGTGGATTTAAAATAGGACTTATATTAGCATCAGCTTCAGATTGTGTTAGATGATAAGATATATTATAATCTGGATTGCTTGTACAATTTGAGAAAGCAATTGTTAAATCAAAAGTTGCGGAAGTATTATTATCTTCTTCACACCGTTCTAAAACGGCATCAAAACCTTGAAAACATTCAAAATAATTACACTCTTCTGTATTTAAATAAACATTAAATATTTGAAAATTTCCGCTTTCAGCTTCAATTCTTAAATAAACTTCAGTAGCTAAAGTACCATAAGCTTCTGTGTTTGCTATTGGATTAATATTGTTCTCTGCATCGGATAATGTTTCGTGAAATGAAGGTGTAAAAGGATATTGGCAATCTACTAACCCAATAGTGTTAGCACTTAGATTATAAACAGGCACATTATTAGGTTGATTACATTCTACAATTTCAAAATCTCCAAAACAATTAAACACATCATCATTACAAGCTTCAACTATTAGCTCTAATTCTTGTACCGCAAATTCTTGTGTTTCTTGATTAAAAACTCTAAAATATATTGTTTGAGATGTTAATTCTGTTGGTGTAGTTAATTGAATATTTAAATGATTCGTAGAAATTATAGCATCGTCATAAGTAGGATGATAACTGCCAGATATTGGATAAAGCTCAATACATTCTGAACTTTGTAAACTATTAGTTTCAAAAACAAATGTGGCTATACCATCATTATTATCATCACATTCTTGAGACAAAACATATAAACTATAACAATTTAAAAGATCTTGGTTATTTACTTCACATCTTTGCTCTAGAGTAATAAAATTATCTCCATTGATTAAGTATAGACTTCCTTCTTCACATTCTACAACTTGCCACTGCCCGTTTAAAGATTCGTAACCTTGTTGTAAAGATAAATTAACAAAAACATCTGTAGCAATGGTAACAATTTCCCAAGTCCCAATTTGCGATTCTAAATTATTGACATCCTCAATTAAAACGTCGCCATCTAAATTGAAATGCATAAAAATAGGTACAAACGAATCTAAAAGATTGGTTTCTAATTTCCATACACACTCGCTAATATTAGCATTAATTTCTAACGCAGAACAGCCTTCAGTTTGCGGACAATCTTGAACTAATTCAAGCACTGTATTAGCACGCGTAATTGTGATAGAACCTGCATTATTACACGATACAATTAACCAATCTCCTTCTAAATCATCTTGAAATGCTGTTAATTCTGATAAGCTTAAGAGAACACCATTATCTGTAGTAGACAAGCTCCAAGCCCCACCAATTGCAGAAGTTGCTACACCTTCAGAAATAAGCAACTCTCCATTATCATTAAAAATTAACTGGTAATTATCATAAGTATCTGTTCCATTACTAAAATTCCATGGACACTCAACTAAATTCAATGCAATTTCATCTTCAAGACAATCATCATCGATAACATTACAAAACTGCTCTGCAGCTTCAATAGCATCTGTTAATTCTTGATTTGTATTAACATCTACAGTTTCTCCGTTAGCATATTGTATAGTTATAGGAAAGTTTAAACTCACTATTAAAACGCTTTCGTCTTCTTCTAATTCATTAAGAAAAACATATAAAGCTTCGTCATTTTGAATAACAACTGTATCAATTAAATTAAACCCTGAATTAAATACTGAAAATGAAATTGGATATACAAAATCTGCACATTCAATTACAGCGTTCTCATTATAGACGCATTCATTAACAAAAGTTTGAAGCTCGTCTTCATTTTCAATAAAAATTTCGCTGTAATCGTTAAATATAATTGTAATTGGAAAAACAAAATCTAAAATATCTTCATCAATTACTACGTCACTTAACATATCTTCAAGCGCTTCTAAATCGGCTTCTGTTTCAATTATAGTAGTAATATCATTAACAACAACTGTTACTGGTAATTCTACAGAGAAGCAACTTGCACCATCTAAAATATCATCAGCAGCTCCAAAGTTCGCTGCCGTTCTTCCCATAAGATTTACCAAGGTAGAATTAGGTACAATGGCTTCTTGATCGTTTGGGTTTTCTATTTCATTAATCTCATCTTGACAAGATGTAAAACAAAAAAGGACAAAAAGTAAACTTATAACTATACTGTTGATTCTAAAACTCATAACTCAGATAAATTTAACGATTTATTATAGAACAGTTTAATTGTAAAAAGTCCTACTCTCAATTATTAAAAATTTATTTATAATTTGTGCAACCTATAAAAACCTATGAGCAAACCTTTACAAGATAATATTTGCGAGTCACAATTATTTGAGCGCTTGTATAATAAACATGCTAAAAATCTTCATGATTTTCTGTATTACAAGTTTGGACAACAATTGAATCCGCAAGATAAAGTGCAAGAAGCTTTCATTAAATTATGGCAAAATTGCGGCAAAATTACTCCTGACAAAGCAAAAAGCTATTTGTTTACAACGGCAAATAACCTAATGCTCAATGCCGTAGCTCATCAAAAAGTAGTTTTAAAATATAATAAACAACCTCAAAAACACGCTACTAATGAAACACCTGAGTTTGTACTACAAGAAAAAGAATACCATCAAAAATTACAAAACGCAATAAATAATTTAACCGAAGCGCAACGCACCGCTTTTTTAATGAACCGAGTTGAAGGGAAACGTTTTAAAGAAATAGCAAAGCTTTTAGATATATCTGTAAAAGCCGTTGAAAAACGAATTTATGGAGCTTTAAAAAAGTTAAGAGAAGAAATTAACGAACTTTAAAACTAAAAAAGTAGGGATTTTTAAACCTAAGCTGTTATATACTTGAAATTACATTTATGAAACGAGAGGAACTCATAAAAAAATGGTTAGATCATAACCTAAATACTGAAGAGCTAAAAGCTTTTAAGCAGCTAGAAGATTATAATGATCTTATTAAAATGGATACTGCTTTAAAATCTTTTAAAGCACCCGAATTTGCTATAGATACATCTTACAAAACATTAAAGCAACATCTTAAACCTAAACCTACAAAAACGAAGCAATGGCTAAAACCACTGCTTAGAATTGCGGCTATTTTAGCCATAGGATTTAGTATTTATTATTACACTTCAACTCTAGACACTGAAGTTGGAACACTTATAGCACAACAAAGTACTATTGAGCTACCAGATAATTCTATTGTAGATTTAAATGCCAATTCTACAATCACTTTTAATAAGAGTCACTGGAGCAACAATAGAGAGGTAAAACTACAAGGTGAGGCATTTTTTAAAGTTGCCAAAGGTCAAAAATTTGATGTTATTACTTCTGAAGGAGTAGTTAGCGTCTTAGGAACACAATTTAATGTAAAGCAACGTAAATCTTATTTTGAAGTAACTTGTTACGAAGGTTTAGTTGGTGTAACACATAAAGACAAAACGGTAAAATTAAAACCAGGCGACACTTTCCAGATTATAGATGGAAAATTACTAACAACTGAAAGAGAAAACACAACTCAACCACAATGGTTACAAGGCGAAAGCAGCTTTAACAGCATTCCTCTTAAACACGTCATTGCTGAGTTTGAAAATCAATACAAACAGAAAATAATTACAGAAAATATTGACACATCTCGTCTATTTACAGGAAGTTTTACTCATAATAATTTAGATTTAGCATTAAAGTCTGTTACAATACCATTAAATTTAAGCTACAGCAAATCAGAAAAATCTATTTTATTAAAGCGTGAATAAAAAATTACTTTGTTTAATTTTCTTTTTTTCATCTTTTACCTTTTACAACCTTGCCTATAGCCAAGAGTTAAAGGAAAAACAGACGCTTGCACAAATACTTTTAGAACTTGAAAAACAGTACGATGTTAAATTTTCTTTTGAAACCAAGACAATTGAAGGCATCTCAATCACTCCTTTACGCCATGGACTTTCTTTAACACAAGCTGTTAACCAACTAAAACTTGACACCAACCTTAATTTTGAAATTCTAAGTAATCGTTTTATTGCTATTACACCGCAAAAAGTCACTGAAGTACAAAACAGTATTCAGCACCTAGAAGAGGTTGTTGTTACGAATTATCTAACTAAAGGTATTTCTAAAACAAACAACGGAACCATTGAGGCAGACACCAAAGCCTTTCAAATTTTACCCGGATTGATTGAACCAGATGTATTACAAATAGTACAAAACTTACCAGGAATAATTAGTGTAGACGAACGCATTTCTAATATCAATGTTCGTGGTGGTACAAACGATCAAAATCTTATTTTATACGAAGGAATAAGAATGTATCAAACAGGTCATTTTTTTGGGTTAATATCTACTTTCAATCCTTATTTATCTAATGATGTTACAGTTTCTAAAAACGGAACTAGCGCCAAATTTGGCAATGCTGTCTCTAGTACTATTGCGATTCAAAACACAGACAATTTAAGCGAAAAAACAAGTGGTGGAATTGGAGGCAACCTGCTAAGCGTTGATGGATTTGCAAAAATCCCATTATCTAAAAAAACAGAATTACAATTAGCCGCTAGACGTTCTTATACAGATTTTATAGTTTCAAAAACTTATGACTCCTATTTTGACCGTATTTTTTCAGACTCAGAATTAAATACTTCAAATGCTATTAATACACAATTGGCATTAGACGAGCGTTTTATTTTTTATGATTTTAATGCTAAATTTTTATATAACATCAACGACTCCTCTAAGTTACGCGTTAATGTCATGAACATGTATAACAACTTAGATTACAAACAGGTATACACAACAACAAATAACGATTTCCAAGAGACAAAAAGTGAATTAAACCAAATAAGTTTTGGAACAAGTGCTACCTATTCTAAACGATTAAAGGATGGAACAAATCTTTCTGCTCAAGCTTATTATTCTAATTATGATTTAGATGCTACAAATAACAATATTTCTAACAATCAATTCTTAAAGCAAGAAAATAAAGTTGAAGATTATGGTTTACGGTTTGATATTTCAAAAGTATTAAGTCCTTCCTTAAAAATAAATTTGGGCTATCAGTTTAACGAAGTTGGTGTTACCAATTTTGAAGATGTAACCAATCCTAATTTTACGAGTTTAACAAAAGAAATTATAAGAACACATGCTATATTTGGTGAAGTTGTACGCTATTCGCAATCTCGTAATACATATTTACGTTTAGGTTCAAGAATTAGCTACTTTGGGAAACTGCAAAAGCTTATTATTGAACCTCGGTTTGCATTCAACCAAAAACTATCGGACTATTTTAGGTTAGAAATATTAGGCGAATTAAAGAGTCAATCTATTACTCAGGTTATAGATTTACAGCAAGATTTTTTAGGCATAGAAAAAAGACGTTGGCAATTAGCAAATACGAATAACATTCCTTTAATCAAAAGCCAACAAGTATCAGCAGGTGTTAGCTATAACCAAAATAACTTATTAGTATCTCTAGAAGGGTATTACAAAAATGTAAATAACATTACCGCTCTTAGTCAAGGGTTTCAAAACCAGTTTCAGTTTACAAACGATATTGGTTCTTATACCGTAAAAGGTATTGATTTTTTAATTAACAAACGCTTTAATAATTTTAGCTCTTGGCTAAGTTATACCTTTAGTAAAAACGATTATCATTTTGAAAATCTAAATAATGGCAATTCTTTCTCAAACACGTTAGATTTGCAACATGTTGCCAACGCTTCTTTAACTTATAATATTGATAATTTTAAAATTGGCCTTGGACTTAATTGGCATTCAGGAAGGCCATACACAACACCTTCAACAACACAAGACAACAGTAACAATATTATAGAATACGCGTCTCCAAATAATGCACGTTTACCCGATTATTTTAGAACAGATATCTCTGTAATTTATAATTTTAAATTTTCAAAAGGTGTAAAAGCCGATATTGGAGCTTCTGTCTGGAACATCTTTAATCAAACCAACATTATCAATCGGTATTACACCTTTAATTCTGATGATTCTATGGTTGAAATTAATAATAGGTCTTTAAAATTTACACCAAATCTTAGTTTTAGAATCAATTTTTAGTTGTTTATTGTAACACCAACCAACCAGTTATTAATGCGCTTCAAAAATTATTTAAGCTTATCTTTAGCTATTACTATATTCTTTTTTCTTCAAAATTGTTTGGCCCAAACAACTACTACCACCTCTAAGACATCACTCTTTTTTACACCCGAAATTATTGTTGGAAAAACACAAGAAGCCAATACTGATTTCCCTAAAACCAAGCTACAAAAAAACGTATTTTTAAGTATTGGCCAATACAACTATAACTCTAATAAAGAATGGGCTGCGAGATTAAACTATCCTAAAACTGGTATTTCATTGGGTTATACAGATTTTGGTAATTCTACCAAAGTTGGGCATGCTTATAGTATATTGCCATTTATTGAATTTTCAATATTAAAAAAACAATTAAACGGTTTAAACCTCCAAATAGGTTTTGGTAGTTCTTATATGGACACTCAATACGATATAATTACCAATGCATTCAACAGAGCAATCACCACAAAAATTAACTGGTCGTTTAGATCTTTTTTCTATTACGATGTTTTTAAAACCCATGCTACAGACTGGCGATTTGGCTTGGGATACTTACACCATTCTAATGGCCATACGAACTTACCAAACCAAGGCTTAAATTCTTTTACAGCAAGTGTTTCTGCTAAAATTGACAAAAACTCTAATAGTAATAACGATTTTAAAAAACCTACTTTCTCCTCTAAATCTCAAACGTATATGGCTTTTCGGTTGGGTTTAGGTCAAAATGTATTATCTGAAAAGTTTAATACCAAAAAAGAAGTTTTTACAGTTTCTGCTTCTGCTGGAAAAATCCTAAATAATACATTTAAATTTGGTGGTGGTTTTTATTACAGGTTCTATGAGCACTACTACGATTACATAAAAAACAATGAAGCTTTAATTGAAGAACAATTTCCTCACTTTAAAGATAACCCTTATGGTTACGCAACTAGTTTTGGGATTTTTGCAAGCTCTGAATTATTAATAGACCATATTGGTTTTGAATTTGATTTAGGTTTAAACATACACAAACCTTTTTACAAAATAGATTGGCAACTTAACCAAGGGTTTACTTATGAAAACGCAAATGGAGAAACCATAGAAGTTTTAGGTGAATTAGATTGGTATTATGAAATAAAACGAACTATTTCTGCTAGAATGGGATTAAAATATTATTTATGGACAACCAACAAAGCTCCAAAGCACAATATTTTTCTTGGTGCACATATTAATGCAAATCTTGGTCAGGCAGATTTCACAGAATTAAGCTGTGGTTATGTATACCGTTTTAATTTAAAAGAGAAATCCATATAGTAAGAATTAATAGTGATTTTAGACTTTAATAACGTCCTCTTATAGCATTAAATAAATGCTTATTCTAAATCTACTTATATAACGCATTTATAGTTGTGCTTAGCTACTCTTCTTTTTTTTATCCTGTTTTTCTTTTTCGATATTCTTTTTAATTTTAGCTATTGCAGACTCTATAGACTTATCTGGTTCTATTAGATTATATTTTCCCCAAAAATTAGGATCTGAAAACCCAAAAATCGCGTCAGTAATAACCATAGTTGGTTTTAATCTATCCTTAATTTTAATTCTTTTATCAGTAGAATTAACTTCCCAATCTGTTACAGCCATTTCACTAGCCAAAGTATAAACCTTATTAAATAACTGCTTCTTTTTATTAATTTTAAATTTCAGATTCAAATTAGAATAATTGTAATACCATGTTTTACCATTAACTTTATATGCCACTTTATAACTTGCTTCTAAAGGGTAAACAACAATATCCTTAGGCTTTTTTTTAACTAATAAATTTTTGGTTCTTTTTTTATCACTTAAATCTAAAGCATAGTCTGCACCTGCCAAAGCCAATAATTCTACATCTATAAATAATTTACCAATATAGTTTACTCCAACAACGTTAGCCTTTGGAATAAAATTTACCACATAAACTGCTCTATTATTTATAACTGAAGGCTCATCAAAAGAGAAATTATATATTTTAATACTTTCTTCTGTAAAAATATGTTCAGGATACTTCATAATATCTAAATACAATGCCGAAAATGGACCGCCTTGTAACTTTACAGAAACGGTATCTAAACGTTTATAATCTGTACTTTTTCTTGCTTTACTTAGCTGAATAGCATCCCGAAGAGATGAGGAATTGGGCTGTTTAAGAATGTTAACAACCGCTTCAGTTAATGATACATTTCTATTACGACGCTTAATAGTTTCACGATAAAAAGCTGTCATAAACAAAGACTGATCGTCTAAGTGTTGCATTTTATCACGAAACACTTTTTGTACTAAACTTTCAGCATTTTTAAATGCAGAAATACTAACAGCAGATAATTCGGTTACAGCGACATATAATTTTATAACATTATCTGCTTTGGCCAATTGAGATAATGGAACGCTGTAAGTATCATAACCTAATAATGAAATCGTCACTTTAGAATCTAAGTAATCGCTAGCAACTTTTATTACAAACTCGCCTTCAGAATTTGTAATGGTACCAATATTGGTTTCATTGATATTTAAGCTAACTGCTTCTAAAGCTTTATTAGAACGCCCATCAATAATTTTACCACTATATTCTGTAAAAACAGCTTGAGCATTTAACGAAAACACCACTAAAACCATTAACAAAAACGTAATGGTATAGCGTTTTAAAGTGTGACATTTTTCCATAGCAGTAGTTTAAAGAACAATTGAGCTCTTACTAAATTACGAAAAAATACACAAATCACTCTCTTACAAAGTGTTAAACCTCACGAGAAATAATTACAAAAAAAATACAGATAGAAACGGCGTCTATTTAAAATAAGCTCTAAAACAAGTTCAGAATAACACATTTCATATGATAAAAATTAGATGTTATCTAAACTTACATACGTTCTGGTACCTCAATTCCTAAAACTTGAAATGCATTTTTAATTGTCTGACTTACCGATTTAGACAATGCTACTCTAAAGCTTTTTTCTTCTTCTGTATCTGCACCTAGAATAGATACATTTTGATAAAATGAATTAAAATCTTTTACCAAATCATAAGTGTAGTTTGCAATTAACGCAGGGCTATGCTGCTCTGCTGCATTTTGAATGACTTCAGGAAATAACTCTAACTGTTTGATAAGTTGTTTTTCTTTGTCGTGAAGCACTATGTTAGCATTATCAAGATCACTAAGCGAAGCTGTAGTAGCCTTTCTTAATATAGACTGAATCCTTGCATAGGTATATTGAATAAAAGGCCCTGTATTACCTTGAAAATCGATAGACTCTTTTGGGTCAAATAAAATTCGTTTTTTAGGATCTACTTTTAAGATGTAATATTTTAATGCTCCTAAACCAATGGTTTTGTAGAGTGCTTTTTTCTCTTCTTCCGAGTAATCTTCAAGCTTACCTAATTCTTTAGAAATTTCTTCTGCGGTATCTGCCATTTCTTGAATTAAATCATCTGCATCTACAACCGTTCCTTCTCTACTCTTCATTTTTCCGCTTGGTAAATCTACCATACCATAACTTAAGTGGAATAGATTTTTAGCCCAATCGAAGCCTAATTTTTTTAAGATTAAAAATAAAACTTTAAAGTGGTAATCCTGCTCGTTACCAACCGTATAAACCATACCTCCAACATCTGGGTAATCTTTTATACGTTGAATCGCTGTACCAATATCTTGAGTCATGTAAACTGCAGTTCCATCGCTACGTAATACAATTTTTTCGTCTAAACCATCTTCGGTTAAATCGCACCAAACAGATCCATCTGCTTTCTTAGTAAAGACTCCTGTTTTTAAACCTTCGGCAACAAACTCTTTCCCTAATAAATAGGTATTACTTTCGTAATAATAAGCATCAAAATCTACTCCTATATTTTTATAAGTCACATCAAAACCATCATAAACCCATTGGTTCATTTTTTTCCAGAGTGCTACAACATCCTCATCTCCAGCTTCCCATTTAATAAGCATTTCTTGTGCTTCTAATAATAATGGAGCGTTCTTTTTAGCCTCTTCTTCAGAATGACCTTGGGCTACTAATTCTGAAATTTCAGATTTATAAACCTGATCAAACTTTACGTAATAATTACCAACCAATTTATCTCCTTTCAAGTCTTTAGTAGGAGTTTCACCTTGACCAAATTTTTGATAAGCCAACATACTTTTGCAAATATGAATACCTCTATCGTTAATAATCTGCGTTTTATAAACGTTCTTACCAGAAGCTTTTAAAATTTCAGCAACACTATAACCTAAAAGCACATTTCTTACGTGACCTAAATGCAATGGTTTATTGGTATTTGGCGAAGAATACTCTACCATTACGGCTTTGTCTTCTTTTACCTCAACAAACCCAAACGTGTTATCGTCCTTTATAGACTGAAAGAAATCGAGGTAATATGCATCATCAATTTCAATGTTTAAAAAGCCTTTAACAACATTAAATCCTCTAACCAAATCCACATTATCGAGTAAATACTGACCAACTTGCTCACCAATTACAGCAGGATTTCCTTTTACTACACGCAACATCGGAAATACAACAACCGTAATATCTCCAGCAAACTCTTTGCGAGTCGCTTGAAATTCTACCGATTCTAATTCTGATTCAAACAATGCTTTAACAGCTGCTTTTACATGTAATTCTAAAGTTTCTTGAAGCTTCATCTTATCTTTATCTTTTGGCATTTTAAACGCTTGCAAATATAGAAGTTTTATTGTTTTATTTAAGATTCTAAATAGACATAATTACAGAACATTAAAGCTACAACGATATAAAAACCACCCTCCACTAACTATCTAAAAAAGAGACCACTAAGCCAATCGTGCATTTCGTCGATGAAACAGTAATACTCCCAAGATTTGTGCCGTTGGTCGATAAGTGATTTTTTAACAAAACTATATTGTACATTTCATCTAATTTATTCGTATTAAAACCTAATTATTAGCATATTTGTAATCATAATAGCACTTTTGGTAGGCTATTAATCAATGTCCCAAACATTAATGAGGCTTAATAATCAAACATTAACCATGTTGTTATTGTTTTGTGTTAACTTACTTTTTTATCCCTCTCTAAAAGTTATTCGCACCAAAACAGCGCAATACGTTATAAAGCTATTTTAAGATGAAACAGTTACTATTTTTAGCTGTTTGTCTTATGTCTTTATCTGTATTTTCTCAAAATGAAAAAATAGATGAACTGACAGTACAAATAGCCTTTAAAAAACCAGACTCTACAAAGGTGGACATGTCTCTGGTGCTCATTAACGAACTCTATAAAAAAGCAGATTACAACAAAGCTTTACTTTATGTTAATAAAACTTCTAAACTATCTGAGGAGCTTAATTACATAAAAGGTCTAGCAGAAAGCAGCTACTATAGAGCTTTAATCTATACCGAACGCAACGACTACTTGAATGCCATAGATAATTATAAAAAATCTAGAGATTTACACTTAAAAATTAGTGATACGCTTGGCGTAGCTAGAGTGAGCAATAGCATTGGTCTTATTGAAATTAAACGAGGTAATTATGCGATTGGATTACAGAACTCTTTATCTGCAATAAATATTTTTGAAAAGCAATACCTTAAAGATGAATTGAGTACTGCTTATAATAATTTAGCTGAAGCTTATTTTAAAACTAATCAAATTGATAAAGCTATAGAGTTTAACTACAAAGCTTTAGACGTTAGAAAGCAACTTAATGACACGGAAGGCATTAAAATTTCTACAAAAAATATCGCCGAATTATACTCGTTATTGAAAGAACACCGTAAAGCAATTGAATATTACGAAAAGGTATTAGACATTTTAAACCCTAAAACCGATCAGAATTTGCGAGGTGAAATTCTACCAAAATTAGGTAGTGAATATTTACGCTTTAAAGAATATGATAAAGCTTCTAAATATTTAGTAGAAGGTTTAAAATACAATAGAAAACAAGACAATAAAGAAGGACTTTTAAGAGCTTTAAATGCTATTGGGAACTTAAATCTTCAGAATAGAAAGGTAAAATTAGCAGAAAAGCAATTGAATGAAGCCTATGCTATTGCTCAAAAAATTGACAACAAAAAAGAGCTTTTAGAGAACTACAAACTTCATATTGCGTTAGATTCTACACGTGGTTATTTTCAAAATGCATTCTTTTGGCAGAATAAATTCTACGACTTAAAGGATTCGCTGTCTAAAGTAGACCAACCTGTATTCCCTACAGATATAAGTCCAATTGATCTTATTAAAACTGAAAACACCTCAGAAAATGACACTGTTACAGTTAAGGAAAACGAATTACCAGAAACCAAAGATTCTTGGCAGAATAATTCATTTTTACTGTATGCATTAATTGCGCTTTCAACTGTGTTATTGATACTTTTAATTTACAGTCTATCAAAAACAAAGTACCATAAAGACAATTTAAAAAAAGAAAAAGAAAAATTAACTCAGGAACAGGTTAGAACAGATGCCATCTTAGAACAAACACATCATTTAGAAGAAGTTAACCAAGTAAAAGACAAGCTTTTCTCTATTGTTTCTCACGATTTAAAAGATTCTATTTCTTCTATAAAAGCCTTTTTAGATTTACTAAAAGAAGACAGTATTTCTAAAGATGAATTTTATGAATTAATTCCAGAATTAAGTGAAAACGCGAATAATGCATCGTCACTTTTATTTAATTTATTAAACTGGTCTAAATCACAAATGCAGAATTTAGAACCAAAACCTGAGCTATTTAATATTCAAGATGTATTTCAGACTAAAATTGCCTTAGTTGAGCAAAAAGTTGAAGACAAACGCATTGTATTAATTGATGAGTCACAACGCGATTTTGTTTATGCAGATCGTAGTATGATAGAAATTGTTATTCAGAATTTAATTACAAACGCTGTTAAGTTTAGCAGAATAGGAGATGTAATTACGATTTCTAATGTAGATGCTAATGGTAAATCTTTAATCTGTGTAGAAGATTCTGGTGTTGGTATTGCCAAGGAGAATATTGACAAGTTATTTGCTGCACATAAAAACTTTACAACGGCAGGTACAAAAAACGAAAAAGGTACAGGTTTAGGATTAACTATTGCTAAAGATCTAGTGGAACTTAATAACGGTAGAATTTGGGTAGAAAGCACAGAAAATGTTGGTAGTAAATTCTTTGTCGAACTTCCTAAATCAGAAGCTAAGGCTTAATTTATTTTATCTATATTTAGCTTCTAAATTGAGGCTTTATGAAACATTTACTCCCTATTATTATCCTTTTATCTTTTTTCTACAATTGTAAAAACGAATCCAAATCCGAAATTAAAGAAGACAAGGAACTCAAAGAATTGTTTGCTTTGATGCAAGGTTCTTTTAATTCTGAAATTCAAGCCCAAATTGATTCTTCCTATTACAATATAGCATTACACATGTATCCTATTTGGGAAGATAAAGGAAACTTTCTATACGTAGAACAAGCTCTAAACAACAGACAGAACAAACCTTATCGCCAACGTATATACGAAGTAACAAGAGCTTCAGATAGTACATTCAGCTCCGCTATTTACGCGTTAAATGTAGACTCTCTTTGGATTGGCAAATGGAAAAACCCTAAAGCTTTTGACGCTATATCTTTAAATGATATTGCTTTAAAAGAAGGCTGTGAGGTTATCTTAAAACGCACAAAGCCAAATCAATTTATAGGTAAAACAGGAGATACCACATGTGTTAGCACAATGCGTGGAGCCTCATTTGCAAGAAGTGAAGTTGAAATTTTAGAAGACAAAATTATTTCTTGGGATCGTGGTTTTGATGCCAACGGAAACTATGTCTGGGGAGCAGAAAAAGCAGGTTATATTTTTAATAAAATAGACTAGCTTAAAACTCAGAATCACAAATTTCAAAAAAACGTTACCTTACTAAACATTAAAAAGAAGCACTAACAACCAAAAATGCTTAAAACCTTATGCTTTAGGTAAAAAGACCTCTGCCATCATACAGCGTGCACTTCCGCCACCACAGGTTTCAATTGTTTCTAAAGAACTCGATATAATAGGACAATGCTTTTCTATACTAGCAATCTGAGATTTCGTTAAACTTTTATGCGCAGCTTCACTCATAACCAAATAGCGTTGCTCATTTTCACCTCTAAGCTGTAACATATTACCCGCAAATTGATGCATTTGAGCTTCTGTAATAGAAATAATTTCTTTACCATCTTGCTTTAAATGTTTAACAACATTTTTTCGCTCTTTTTTATCATCAATGGTGTCTAAACAAATTACAGCAAAGTTTTCTGCTAAACACATCATGACATTAGTATGATAAATTTCTAAACGTTTTCCATCAACAGTTTGATTAGCCGTAAAAATTACAGGAGTATATTCAAAGTCTTCACAAAACTCTATAAACAACTCTTCATCTGCTCTTGGAGATAATGCACAATAAGCTTTTCTATTTACACGATCCATTAATATACTTCCTGTACCTTCTAAAAAAACACCTTCGTGCTCAGCAGACGTATAATCAATAATATTTTCAATCTTAAAGCCTTCTTGTTCTAATCTAATAAAAACTTCGTCTCTACGCTCTCGTCTTCTATTTTCTGCAAACATTGGATACTTAGCAATATCACCATTGGCGTGAAAACTCACCCAATTGTTAGGAAAAATTGAATCTGGTGTATCCAATAGTATATCATCTTGTTCAACAATCACATTAACACCAACAGACCTTAGTTTTGCAACAAAAGCATCAAATTCTTCTTGTGCTTTAATATTAATTTCGGCATTTTTTATATCTAAATCTTCCTGAAAATAATTATTAACTGCTGTTTGCTCATTCATCCTAAAGTTTACAGGACGAATCATTAAAATAGTATTTGTAGTTTGTTGCATAAAATAAAAAATAGAGTGATAAATTTTGTGCAAAGTTATTGTTTTTTAAGACGAAAACAATCATAAAATTACACATGATTTTCTAACCAAATCATCGCCTCTGTTCTTAACCTAAACGTCTTAATATTCCACTTTTTTTCTTTATTCATTCCTATTAGAAAATTGGTAGACAATTTGGCGTTAAACCCCTCAAAAACAACAGCCATAGCTTTAATTTCTTTTAAAGTAGCAATTGTTTTTTGAGCTTTATAGGTATAAGCATATGCAAACTTTTTATTTACAAGAAGAGAAAATGGAGCTTCTAAATGTGTTAATAAAAATGAATGATATTCTTCAACCATTTTTATATCCATTAAAACTCCCTCATTAATTATAACTTCTGCGAGATTTCTTTTTAAGATAGTTATTTCGCCAAAGCTCAACCGATGTGTTTTCATATCAATAAATATAAGTAAATTTAAAGCAAAATTGTAATAATGAAAAAACTCATCCTACTTTTCTTAATTATTTATTCTTGCGCTGACAAAGCAGAGAAGCAAGATTCCGAGCATAAAAAAGTTAAATTAGATTTTACAACGGTTTTCGAAAAAAGCGACGGTTTAGAAACAGCTACATATCAAGAAACTATAAAATACTATAAAGATTTAGCAAACAGTTATCCTGAAATTTCAATTCAAGACATTGGTGAAACAGATTCAGGAAAACCGTTACATATAGTCACTTTAAATATGAATGGCTCTGGTGATAATTTTGAAACACTTAGACAAAACAATAGAATTCTATTAATTAATAATGGTATTCATCCTGGAGAATCTGATGGTATTGATGCCACCATGATGCTATTTAGAGATTTGGTTCAAGGTAAAATAGAGGCACCTAAAAATACAATTGTGGTTACCATCCCAATTTATAATGTTGGTGGTAGTTTAAATAGAAACGCTACTACACGAACCAATCAAAACGGCCCAAAAGCTTATGGATTTAGAGGAAATGCTAGAAATTATGATTTGAATAGAGATTTTATAAAAGCCGACACCAAAAATGCCAAAGCTTTTACTCAAATATTTCATTTGGTACAGCCCGATGTTTTTATCGATAATCACGTAAGTAATGGAGCTGATTATCAATACACACTGACCCATTTATTTACCCAACACAATAAATTAGGAGGTCAATTAGGAAAATTTATACATACTGAGATAATGCCGTCGCTAGAACAAAAACTAGAAGCAAAATCTTGGGACATTACTCCTTATGTTAATGTCTTTAACCGTACACCAGATTCTGGATTTACACAATTTTTAGATACTCCAAGATATTCTACAGGTTACACATCCTTGTTTAACACTCTTGGAATGATGGTAGAAACTCATATGCTTAAACCATACAAACAACGTGTAGAAGGCACATACGAATTAATGAAAAGCATGATTGAAATCACCGAAGAACAAGGAGATAAAATCACAAAACTCAGAAAAGCACAAACCAAAATATGGTCCGCAGGTGATAACTACACATTAACTTGGGCTGTAGATACAACGCTAACCTCTACTTTAAAATTTAAAGGTTATGAAGGCGAAATGATTCCAAGTGAATTTACGGGCGCAAAACGTTTAAAATATGACAGATCTAAACCATTTACTAAGGATGTAGTCTATCAAAATTATTTTAAAGCAACCGACTCTATACGTATTCCTAAAGCTTATATTATTCCGCAAGGTTGGCATAATATCATGGATTTATTGAAGCTAAACAACGTTACATATACCCAATTTAAAAACGACACCACACTAACTGTTGAGTCTTATAAAATTGGAAGCTACGAAACTCGCAAGTCCCCTTATGAAGGTCATTACGCACATTTCAAAACCAACATTAATACCGCTGTAGAGAAAGTAACGTTTAAAAAAGGAGATTATCTCATTTCTACAAATCAAAAAGCTATGCGTTATCTATTAGAAACATTAGAACCTTCTGCGACAGATTCATTTTTTAATTGGAATTTCTTCGATACAATTTTACAACAAAAAGAAGGCTTTTCTCCTTATGTATGGGAAGACAAAGCAGAACAACTTTTAAAGAACAACCCAAAGCTTCAAATAGAGTACAATGTAAAAATTAGCTACGACGAAGATTTTGCGAATAACTGGTACGCTCAATTAGATTGGTTACATAAACAGAGTAAACATTATGAAAAAGCGCATTTACAATACCCTGTATATCGCATAAAATAAGTTTTAATTTATAAAATTTGCTAGAACAAATTCGTTTAACATAACATAAAATACCCGTATTAAACGAGTCTAAACATTAAAATAAAGCTTCTTAGAACAGCATTAAAACAACCTAAAAAAGGCAATAAAAATATTTTTTTACCCCTGTAAAACCAATCAAAAAATAATATACATTTGTTTAAAATTATAATAGCGTAACGCGCTCTAAATGAACAAATACATTGTTGTTAATCAACCTGAAAAATGGAACTTTTCAATTGATAATATAACCGTAATTTCCTCTCAAGATTACCTAACAAACCCTAAGTTTTCCTTATTAAAAAATGCACGAATTTTCAATTTATGCAAGGACTACTCATACCAATCCAAAGGCTATTACGTATCACTTTTGGCAGAAGCCAGAGGCCATTTACCAATACCAACTACAAAAAATATTGTAGATCTTAAAGCTTTAAAATTAGTTAGAATCGTTTCTGACGAATTTGATGATGTTATCCAACAAAGCTTAAAAAACATAAAGTCACAAGATTTTACCTTGAGCATTTACTTTGGTCAAAATGTGGCTCAAAAATACAAGGCGCTAAGTGCACTTTTTTATAAGCATTTTCAAGTCCCATTTTTACGTGTAAATTTTAATCACACCACCAAATGGAATATTCAAAGTATAAAAGCGATATCAGAAGCTGAAATTCCTGCAGAACATATCTCAAGTGTTCATGAGTTTGCAAATCAGTATTTTGCAAAAAAGCGTTATGATACGGCAAAAATTACGAATTACAATTTTGACTTGGCCATATTAGTACATCCAAACGACCCAGCACCTCCTAGCAACCCTAGAGCTTTAAAAAAGTTTATAGAAATTGCTGAAAAGATGAATATCTATGCCGAAATTATTGAACCTAAAGACTTGTCCCGCCTCTCGTCTTTTGATGCGCTCTTTTTAAGACAAAGTACAGAAGTCAATAATGAAGCTTACACCTTTGCTAGAAAAGCACAACAAGAAGGTATTGCGATAATTGATTACCCAGATGCGATTTTAAAATGCTGTAATAAAGTATATATGGCAGAAGCATTAAATAATGCTAACATTAGCACACCAAAGACAGTCATTGTACATAGCAATAATCGCAATTCTGTATTAGAACAAACCGGTTTACCTTGTGTCCTAAAAGCACCTGATTCTACCTTTTCTTTTGGAGTAAAAAAAGCAAAAACTAAAGAAGAATACAATGCTTTGGTTACCGAAATGCTGAAAGAGTCTGATTTAATTATTGCTCAAGAGTTTTGCCCTTCGGATTACGATTGGCGCATTGGTATCATTGACAACAAACCATTCTACGCTTGTAAATATTATATGGCAAAAGGCCACTGGCAAATTTACAACTGGAAAGCCACAGACAAAAACGAACAAGATGGAGATGCCGATTGTTTACCTATTGAAGACGTTCCAAAAAACGTAATTGACATCGCATTAAAATCAGCCAAATTAATGGGATTAGGTCTTTACGGCATTGACATTAAAGTTGTAGACGGCAAACTGATGGTTATAGAAATTAATGATAACCCAAATATAGATTTTGGTGTAGAAGATGCGCATTATGGCGATTTGGTCTATACGGAAATTCTTTCAGCATTAAAAAAACGATTAGAGTAATACATGAAAACAAAATATCACTTATTCGACGTTTACGGCATAGAACTCGAATATATGCTTGTTAACAACAACAACTTTAAAGTTGCTCCACAAGTAGATGAGCTACTTACCTTAAAAGCAGGCAAATTAGTATCAGATATTGAAAATGGTAGCATTGCATGGAGCAATGAACTTGTGGCACATGTTATTGAACTAAAAACTAATGGACCTGCAAAAAGTACAGATGATTTGGCTGATAAATTTCACGCCAACATTATGGAAATCGCTGCGCTTTTACACCCTTTAGACTTAAAGCTTTTAGGCTCGGCATCACATCCATTAATGAATCCTAATACAGACACGCAACTTTGGAAACATAGTTATAGTAAAGTCTATGCACTGTACAATACTATTTTTAACTGTAAAGGTCATGGCTGGAGTAACGTACAAAGCACACATATTAATTTACCGTTTTATGACGATAAGGAGTTTGAACAACTACATGCTGCTATTCGAATTTTGTTGCCATTACTACCAGGACTTTGTGCAAGTTCTCCGATTCTCGAAGGGCAAATCACAGGTTTTAAAGACACGCGTTTAGAGTTTTATAAAACCAACCAAAAGGAAATACCCGAGTTAACAGGTGTAGTTATTCCTGAGCGTACTTTTTCAAAATTAGATTATTATGCAACAGTTTTCGAACCAATAAAACGAGCGATTCAACCTTATGATAAAGACAAAATTTTAGATCAGCATTTTTTGAATTCACGTGGAGCTATTGCACGTTTTGATCGCAATGCTATCGAGATTCGTTTGATGGACATTCAAGAATGTCCTAAAGCAGATATCGCTATTTGTGCATTAGTTATTGAGGTTTTAAAAGCCTTGGTAAATAAAAATTTCTGTTCATTAAAAGAACAAAAACTGTGGGTAAAAGAAGATCTATTTGACATTTTAAACGATGCTATAAGACATGCTGAAAACTCTAAAATTGAAAATCTAGCGTATTTACATTTATTTGGAATAAACAAGAGTTCTACAATTAACGACGTATGGAAATATTTGTATAATGCTGTAAAACAAAAATTACATAAATCGCATCACAAGGCTATTGAGCTAATTTTAAAAGAAGGCACATTAGCAACACGATTATTAAAAGCCATTGGAAATGATACTTCTGAAACACATATTATTTCGGTTTATCGAGATATGCAAAAGTGTTTAAAAACGAACACCTTGTTTCAACCGTGAAACACCTCCATCTAGATTTTGGTATAGAAGTGTATGATTATAAAAATGAACCATGTGACTTAAAAAAACAATACGAATAAACACATGAAACTCATTCTAACATGCGAACATGCAGGAAATAACATTCCTGATACGTACAAAAAACACTTTAACCATAAAGCGGTTTTAAAAACTCATCGCGGTTATGATTTAGGTGCTTTAGATATATTTCAATATTTACAACCATTGGCCGATGCCTCCTATTTTAGTGAGACGAGTCGTTTATTGGTAGAGTTAAATCGGTCCTTGTTTAACAAGCAACTTTTTTCAGAGTTTAGTAACAGCCTATCTAAAAATGAGCAATCAGAAATTCTTAATACGTATTATTTTCCTTATAGAACTGAAATTGAATATAAAATAGCGGCATATATTAAAAGTAAACAGCAAGTGCTACATTTATCTATTCATAGTTTTACTCCAAATCTAAATGGTAACGAACGTAAAGCTGATATTGGATTACTATATGATTCACGCCGTAAAAAAGAACAAGAGTTTTGTAAACAATTTAAAGCAGAGCTTCTAAAACAAGATCCCAATCTTAACGTAAGGTTTAACTATCCTTATTTAGGAAAAGCAGATGGATTCACTACGTTTTTAAGAAAACAATTTTCAACAAATTATTTAGGGATTGAGATTGAAGTTAATCAGAAATTTGTAGTCAATAACAGCACAAACATACATCACGCACTTTTTAACACTATAACAATCTTAAAATCACTGAATCACCATTTTTAATCACTTGAGTTTATAGAATTAAAAGCTTAAATTCGTCTAAAACTTGATAACAACAAACCATGTCTGCAGCCGAAATTATAAGCAATATATTTTTACCCTTATCATTAGCTATTATTATGCTCGGTATGGGAATGACTTTAATTCCTGCAGATTTTACGAGATTAGTAAAATATCCTAAAGCTATTTTAATTGGCCTAACTAATCAACTGATATTACTTCCTGCTGTTGGTTTTACTTTAGCAATAGCTTTTAATTTAAGTCCAATAATGGCTGTTGGCTTAATTATTTTAGCCACATGTCCTGGTGGCCCAACAAGTAATTTAATCACTCAAATTTGTAAAGGAAACATTGCTTTATCAGTTACATTAACTGCTATTACGAGTTTTCTAAGCATTATAACGATCCCCTTTATTTTAGCTTTTGCATTAGATTATTTTGGCACAGCTACAGGAGTCACTATCAAATTACCCATATTAGACACCATACTACAAATAATGGTCATCACGGTAATACCTATTTCCATAGGTATGCTTATACGTAAGTACAAAATTAAATTTGCATTACGAATGAAAAAACCAATGCGTATAGCTTCTACTGCAATTTTTATTTTAGTTTTTATAGCCGTTATTGTAGCTAATTTTGAAATACTAAGTACTGCAATGAGAGAAGTAGGTTTAGTAACTCTACTCTTAAATTTAATAACAATGGGATTAGGTTATGTAACCGCTCGGTTATTTAAGTTACAATTAAAGAATGTTATTTCAATTACAGTTGAGAGTGGCATACAAAATGGCACATTGGCATTTGTAATTGCGACATCAATACTACATAATGTAGAAATGGGAATTCCTACTGGTGCTTATGCGATATGGATGTTTATCACTGGTGGCATTTTAATGTGGCAACTTGGAAAAAAACCAGAAATCGATTCTAAATAAAAAAGGCTAAGTCATAAAACATTTACAAAATGACAAAACGCACCTAAACCAAAATCCGAATATTAGCATAACTATTCTCTAAAGCTTTTTGAGAGGCTTTAGCGTCTAACCATTCAACTTTAGTGATGCCTTCATTTTCTTGCGGAAATAATTCCCCATCAAAATCGGTTGTCATTTCAAACCAATACGTCACTTTAATTTTATGTTTACCATGTCGTTTAAAAATATGATATGTTGTTGGTAATGGTTTGGTAATTTTTAAACCTTCAACACCTGTCTCCTCTTCTACTTCACGTATAGCGGTTTCTTCAATTGTCTCTTTACGTTCCGCTTTTCCTTTTGGTAAATCCCATTTATTATTTCGGTAAATAAAGAGTATCTCATTTTTAGAATTGTAAGCTTTTCCACCACCTGCAACTACATTAGGCAAAAGCTTTAAAAACTTTTTGAGTAACTTATCTTCATTTTTATGAATTAAGTGTACGGCTTTCAAATCTGTATTATTTAAAGTTTTTATCACTTTACCAATATTTACAGATTTTAAAAGAAAGGATTTAAAATCAGTTTCTTTTTTTACTTCAGTAGTTAAAATTATAGGTTTATCACCTACATAAATAGTGTACATCGTTTGAGTTTGTTTCAACTTTCCTTTTGTAAATTTATTATTTTTTCTGAGAAACCATTTGAAATGAAATTTATTTTCGTTTAAAATTTTCTAACCTCGAAAAATCATTATTTTTGTACCATGATTTTTAACAAAGATACTGCCAAAAAAACAGCAGAAGTTTTATTGCAAATTAATGCTATAAAATTACAACCTAACGATCCTTTTACTTGGGCTTCTGGCTGGAAATCACCTATATATTGCGATAACAGAATTGTACTATCGTTCCCACCTATTAGAAACTATATTAGAGCAACAATTGCCAAGAACATTGAAGAAATCTATGGAAAACCAGATGTTATTGCAGGTGTTGCCACAGGAGCTATTGGTATTGGAGCTTTGGTAGCAGAGTATTTAAACCTACCTTTTGTATATGTAAGACCAGAGGCCAAAAAGCACGGTCGCCAAAATCAAATTGAAGGTTATATTGAAAAAGGACAAACCGTAGTTGTTGTTGAAGATTTAATTAGCACCGGAATGAGCAGTCTAAATGCTGTACAAGCATTAAAAGAAGCTGAAGTAAACGTAAAAGGAATGGTGGCTATTTTCTCTTACGGCTTTGATATTGCTAAAAAGAATTTTGAAGACGCTAATGTCGAATTGCATACACTTGGTAATTACGAAAACTTGCTAGAACAAGCTGTTGAAACGTTTTATATAACCAAAGACCAACAAGACATTTTAGCACAATGGAATGCCAATCCTAGTGAGTGGAACGCTAATTGATATAGCATTATAGTAAAATTGTTGAGCCGTTTAACTAACACGTTAAAACTTAACAACAAATAAAAACAACATAACACAATACTTATGAAATTAGAATCCCCAAAAGTAACCTTAGATAAATCAGCAGAAGAAACTTTTAATTTTCTTTCAGATGTTAAAAACTTTGAAAGTTTAATGCCTGAAAACATTAGTAAGTTTGAAGTTTTAGAAAATGATAAATTTCTATTCGCTTTAAAAGGAATGCCCGAAATTATATTAAAGAAAAAGGAAGCTGTTCCTTACAATAAAATCGTTTTAGGTGCTGCAGGCGGAAAATTAGACTTTGCTTTAATTGCTGATATTACAGAAATTGAGTCAAACAAAACCGATGTAAAATTAAATTTTGAAGGTGAATTTAATGCTATGATGGCAATGATGATTAAAGGCCCAATAAGTAAATTTATTGAGACTTTAACAACGAATATGAAGACTGAGATCTAATACAATAGTTTCACATCTTTAAGATCAAAGGTTCTAATAATCTCATCTTCTGTCCAAACTTGCAATTGACCACTTTTGGTCACTCCTTGTATAATTCCAGAGAAGCTATTATTGTTAGAACTTCTAAAAGTTGATGGTTTATCTTTTCTAAAAAGGAAGCTTTCATATTCCTCTTTGATTTTAGAATGATTATTAGACTCTAATATATTGAAATAGAATTTCATCTGTTTTAATATTTCAGAAAGCACTTCATCTTTATTATAAATTACTCCTGTTAATAAACTCATAGAGGAGGCTTGTGGTAAATTATCAAAATATTTCTGATTCACATTAAGACCAAATCCAATTATAGAGCCTTGTAAATTATTGTTTTTTATGACATTCTCTATTAAAATACCACATATTTTAGTGTCTGCTGACAAAATGTCGTTAGGCCATTTAATGCGTAATTGTGGTATTTTAAAAACGCTTAACGCTTTAAAAATGGCTAAAGAAACAGCCATACTAATATAAAATTGCTCTTTAATATCAAAAGACTCTAAGCTCTTAAACACACTTACCGTAAGGCTCTTACCACTTTCCGCTTGCCATTCTGCTCCCATTTGCCCTCTGCCTTTTGTCTGTTTTTCTGCCACAACAACAGTGTAATCCTTAGGTAACGTAACCGACACTATATCCTTTAGATAGCTGTTTGTTGAGTCAATGGCATTAAGTTTGATTATATACATAAAAACGGAAAATTTATTTTATAGTTTTCTTATGATATTTAGAGCTTACAAGAACTAAAAAAATAATAACTTTGCACAAAATTAACTGAAATTAATGACGAAAGAAAAAATCAATCCAGACCAACTCATTACAACCATCATTGGAGGCATAGAAGAAGTTAAAGGAAAAGAAATTACAATTTTAGATTTAAGAGAAATAGAAAATACGGTTTGTGATTATTTTATTGTCTGCGAAGGATCTTCAAATACGCAAGTAAATGCAATCGTCAATTCCATCCAAAAACAAGTTAGCAAAACGCTTAAGGATAAACCTTGGCATGTAGAAGGTACCGAAAATGCCGAATGGGTTTTGATGGATTATGTTAACGTTGTAGTCCATGTATTTCAAAAACACATCAGAGAATACTACGATATTGAAAGTCTTTGGGGAGATGCAAAAATCACCCAAATAGAAACAAGTTACTAAAAAGAGAAACGCTTATAATGGCTAAAGACAATAAAAATTTAAACAAAAAACCGAAGCTAAATCCGTATTGGATTTACGGAATTATCATTGCGATATTTATATCTATACAAATTTTCTCAGGTGGATTTGGAAGTTCTACAGGAAAACAAACTACTCCAACAGAGTTTTTTAACTATTTACGTAACGGAGAGGTTAAAAAAGTAGAAATTATTAATAACCGTGAGGCTCGAGTATATTTAACTAAAGAAGCACAAGCTTTAGATGTACACAAAGGTTCAAAACCAAATACAATTCTACCATCTGTAGCTGCAGCACCTAATTATAAATTCGAATTTGGTGATTTAAAATTATTCCAAGAAGAAATAAATGCTATAACAGCTGAAAATAATCTAGATGTTGCTGTAGGATTTAAATCTGAACAAAATGTATGGGGAGATTTATTACTTACATTATTACCTTTTGTTCTTATTATTGGTGTTTGGATTTTTATTATGCGACGCATGTCATCTGGAGGTGGCGGTGGAGCTGGTGGACAAATTTTTAATATCGGAAAATCTAAAGCTAAACTTTTTGACGAAAAAATAGATACGAAGACGTCTTTTAAAGATGTCGCTGGTTTAGAAGGCGCGAAAGAAGAAGTTCAAGAAATTGTAGACTTCTTAAAGTTCCCAGAAAAATATACTGCTTTAGGTGGTAAAATCCCAAAAGGTGCATTATTAGTAGGCCCTCCGGGAACAGGTAAAACCTTATTAGCTAAAGCCGTTGCAGGTGAAGCACAAGTACCGTTCTTTTCACTATCTGGATCAGACTTTGTGGAAATGTTTGTTGGTGTTGGAGCATCGCGTGTAAGAGATTTATTTAAACAAGCTAAAGAAAAATCTCCTTCAATTATTTTTATTGATGAGATTGATGCTATTGGTAGAGCAAGAGGTAAAAACAACATGTCTGGTTCTAATGATGAACGCGAAAACACGTTGAATCAACTCTTAACAGAAATGGATGGTTTTGGAACTAATACTAACGTTATTGTATTAGCTGCAACAAACCGAGCAGACGTTTTAGATAGTGCACTTATGAGAGCTGGTCGTTTTGACCGTCAGATTTATGTCGATCTTCCAGACGTTAGAGAGCGTAAAGAGATTTTTGAAGTGCATTTACGACCACTAAAAAAAGAAGAGACATTAGATATCGATTTCTTAGCCAAACAAACACCTGGTTTTTCTGGTGCAGATATTGCTAATGTTTGTAATGAAGCAGCTTTAATTGCAGCAAGAAAAGGAAAGAAGTCTGTAAACAAACAAGATTTCTTAGATGCCGTTGATAGAATCATTGGAGGTTTAGAAAAGAAAAACAAAATTATCACTCCAGCAGAAAAAAGAGCTGTTGCTTTTCACGAAGCTGGTCATGCTACTGTGAGTTGGATGCTTGAGCACGCTGCTCCATTAGTAAAAGTAACCATTGTTCCTAGAGGACGCTCTCTTGGTGCTGCATGGTATTTACCTGAAGAACGCTTAATAGTACACCCAGAACAAATGCTAGATGAAATGTGTGCTGCATTAGGAGGTAGAGCTGCAGAAAAAGTAATTTTTGATAAAATTTCTACAGGTGCTTTAAGTGACTTAGAAAAAGTAACAAAACAAGCGAGAGCTATGGTTACTGTTTATGGTCTAAGTGACAAAGTAGGAAACCTAACGTATTATGATTCTTCTGGACAGTCTGAATATGGTTTTACAAAGCCATATAGCGAAAAAACAGCAGAGCTTATTGATAGAGAAATTTCTGATATTATTGAAGAGCAATATCAACGTGCCATTAAGTTATTAGAAAATAATAAAGATAAACTCACCGAATTAGCAGAAGTACTTTTAGACAAAGAAGTTATCTTTAAAGATAATCTTGAAAAGATATTTGGTAAGCGTACTTTTGAAAATGCGGTAATCTCAAACGAAGAGGAAGAATAACCTATATACAATCATATAAAAAACTTAAATTAACCCAATGTTAATTTAAGTTTTTTTATATTTGAAAATCACACAAACGACAGGATTAATCGCAACTATTGAATGAGCTTATTTCGTAAATTCTTCGGAAAAAAGTCTGAACAGACAGAAGAGCACATACCGAATCAAGAGCGTGGCAAATACATGCCAGAGGTTAAGCTACCTGTAGATGAACGCTTTACTATTAATTTTAAAGCCAATGGTGGTAAGTTTTTGTATTGTGAAAATATTGAAGAAGTTAAAGAAAGTTTTAACGCAATACTAGACGAAAACAATTGGCATAATGATAAAGTTTTCTTAATAGACCAACGCTTGTCTGAATTATTTAAAGATTTCAATCTTAATAGTACTAAAAATCTTTCAGAAAGTGCCTATTTTTTATCTACTTGCGAATATTTAATTTCTGATGATGGTTCTTTATTGATTTCTTCAAATCAAATTGCCGAAAAAAAATTAATTGAATTACCAGACCACTTCATTATTTATGCTACAACAAGTCAATTTGTAGAAACTATTGGAGAAGGTCTTAAAGGCATAAAAGCAAAAAGTAAAGCAACAATACCTACAAATATTACTACTATTAAGCACTTTAAAACTGCAGATGATAAAGACTTTTTAACCTATGGCAGCAGTTCTAAAAATTTATACTTACTCTTGCTAGAAGATTTATAATGAAAGAATTAGCTATAAGAGCCTTATCTGGTGCTGTGTATGTGGCACTTCTTATTGGTTCGCTTTTTGTCCAAGAAGCTACAGTTATACTTATTGGAATATTTGGTATTATCTCGCTTACAGAATTTAGCAAGCTCATTAAGCTTAAGTCTTTTATTCAATACATCGTATATTTTATTATCTATATTGGGTTTTGGTATGTTTGTTTACAAAATTCAACTATCACAGGAACTGATGAGGCCATTCAGATTTTATTAGTTATTACTACGTTTGTCAACCTCATTTTAATTAAAGATCTATTTACGTCAAAGAAAATCCCACTTTTTGAATCTAAACGCTATATAGCTACAACATTTTATTTATCTAGTGGTTTTGTATTTATGCTTCTTATAGCAAACTACCAAAATGAATTTACTCCATTATTATTATTAGGTAGTTTTATACTAATCTGGATTAACGACAGTGCTGCTTATTTAGTCGGTAAGAATTTTGGTAAACAAAAATTATTCCCAAGCATATCTCCTAAAAAAACAGTAGAAGGTTTTTTAGGAGGATTATTTTTTGCATGTATATCTAGCTATTTTATTGCTACATATACAGAAACTCTTGATTTTACACCATGGTTAATATTAGCTATTATTGTTAGTGTTTTAGGCACTTTTGGAGACTTAATTGAGTCTAAATTTAAACGTCAAGCTGGAGTAAAAGACAGTGGAGCAATAATGCCTGGTCATGGAGGGCTATTAGATAGGTTAGATAGTATTATATTTGCGGCACCATTTATTTATTTATTTTTAAGAATTTTAAACTATGTTTCATAAAGAAGGGCATAAAATTATATTCATAACTCTAGTGATTGTTGTGGGTTCGTTTTTTTTAATTGATGGATTTATCACTAATGAATGGATACGAAAAGGGCTAATGCTAGCTATTTTGGTGTTCTTTATTCTTATTTTACAATTTTTCAGAAACCCAAAACGAAATACGCATGCTAACGAAAAGCAAGCATTATCTCCGGTTGATGGTAAGGTGGTAGTGATTGAAGAAGTTATGGAGAATGAAGTTTTTAAAGATAAACGTATTCAAGTTTCTGTGTTTATGTCTCCTATAAATGTACATGTTACGCGTCATCCAATCGCTGGAAAAGTAACATTTAGCAAGTATCATCCAGGAAAGTATTTAGTAGCTTGGCATCCTAAAGCTAGTGAGGAAAACGAGCGTACTACAGTTGTAGTAGAAAATGGTAGTTTTGGTAAAGTATTGTATCGTCAAATTGCTGGAGCTCTAGCTAGACGTATAGTTAATTATGCTAAAGTAGGTACTAAAGTAGAACAAGGATCGGATTCTGGATTTATAAAATTTGGCTCACGTGTAGATTTATTTTTACCTTTGGATGCTGATATTAAAGTTGAACTTAACCAAAAAGTAAAAGGCGGCGAAAGTATCATTGCAGAAATGAAATGACTTCAGAACAATTAGACATAGAATTTAAGACTGCGGTAAATCGTGTAAACGATCATACAGAGCCTTTTCCTGCCGATTTTTTATTACGCCTTTATGCTTATTTTAAAAAAGCAACTAATAATTATGATCGCCCTAGCAGTCGTAAACCTATTATAAATGCTTTTAAAACTAATGCTTTATTTCAAGTCAAAAACATCTCTCAAGATGAAGCAAAACAAGAGTATATTAATCTTGTAAACAATTATTTTCTATATCGTAAATAATTATTCCCTAATTAAAGGCATTGTAGAACAGCGCAATAAACCTTCTTGTTTCGCAATTTCGGCATAAGGCACTTCCTCAACTGTAAAGCCTTTTTCTCTTAACCACGTATTTAATCTTGTGAAATTCTTTTCTGAAATAATAACATCTTCAGAAATAGAAAAGACATTACTATTCATATTATACATTTCCTCTTTTGTAATTTCAAAGACATTATCTTTTCCAAAGAAATTTAGTAACCATTCGTATTCCTTTTCAACTAAAAAGCCATTTTTATGAAGAATGGCTTTATCCTTACCAATAGGTTGAAAACAACAGTCTAAGTGTAATGCATTCTCTTTTGGATCGGTGTTAGACTTACGTAGTTCAAAAGCCTTAACGGTTTTGTGAGGAAACAACTCTTGTATGGCTATAACGGCATCTGTATTAGTCCTAGCCGTTATATAATCTGAATAATCATCACCAGAGTAAGTACCAATAAAAATATAATCGTTCCAAGGCATTACATCACCTCCTTCTACGTGGCATTCTTCTGGCAGTACAATAATATTCTCCTCTCCTATTTTATTTAGCACATGTTGAATTGCTGTGTACTCACGTTCGCGGTCTGGTAATATGTTTGCTTTTATTAATTTATCTTCTATTACAAAGGCGATGTCTCTAGAAAATATTTGATTATAATCCGCTATAATTTCGGGCCTAAAAACCGTTACATTATATTTTTTAAACACTTCTACAACAGCATCCATCTCCTTTATCATATCATCTTCTGTTGGATAGGTACCAGCTTTTATATGCTGTATGGATTTAGGATCATAAGCGTCTTCTATTGATGGTATAGGACCAATACTTTTGGCTGTACCAAGAATAACGGCTTTTAAACGTGATGTTTCGTTTTGTATGTTTAATTTCATGTGTTAATATTAATTATTATTTACAGTCAAATGAAACAGCCTAATTACAATTTCATTAGAATAATAAACTATCTGTATGAGCATTTCATAAAGTTGCGCATAAAAAAAGCTCCATAACATAGATGAAGCTTTTATAAGTTTATTACAATCAATTATCTCTTATCAATAGCCTTGAAAGGTCTATATGTTTCACCAATATATAACTGTCTTGGACGACCGATTGGCTCGTTATTTCGTCTCATTTCTTTCCATTGTGCTATCCAACCAGGTAAACGACCTAAAGCAAACATTACGGTAAACATTTCTACCGGTATTCCCATAGCTCTGTAAATAATACCAGAATAGAAATCTACGTTTGGATATAATTTTCTATCTACAAAATATGGATCTTCTAAAGCTTCTTTTTCTAACCCTTTTGCAATATCTAAAATAGGATCTTCAATGCCTAAATCTGATAACACTTCATCTGCGGCAACTTTAATAATCTTAGCTCTTGGATCAAAGTTTTTATATACACGGTGTCCAAAGCCCATCAAACGGAAAGGATCATTTTTATCCTTAGCTTTAGCCATATATTTTTTGGTATCACCACCATCTTCTTTTATGGCTTCTAACATTTCTAAAACGGCTTGGTTAGCACCACCATGTAATGGTCCCCAAAGTGCAGAAATACCTGAAGCTAGAGAAACAAAAAGTCCTGCATGAGACGATCCTGTAATTCTTACTGTTGATGTAGAACAATTTTGCTCATGATCTGCGTGTAAGATTAAAAGTTTATCTAAAGCATTTACAAGAATTGGATTTTGTTTGTATTCACTATTTGGGCTCTTAAACATCATTTTAAGAATGTTTTCTACATAACCTAAATTATCATCACCATATTCTAAAGGTAAACCTTGTTTTTTACGCATCGTCCAAGCTACAATAACAGGGAATTTACCTAAAATAGTAACAATAGAATTATACATGGCCTCTTCCGAAGCTACATTTACAGAAGATGGATAAAATGCTGTAAGAGCACTTGTTAATGAAGACAAAACACCCATTGGATGTGCTGACTTAGGAAAAGCATCTAGTATCTTTTTTAAATCATCATCTACAACAGAATGTGATTTTATATCTTCATGAAACTTGTCTAACTCTTGTTTATTTGGTAATTCACCAAAAATAAGTAGATAAACTACTTCTAAAAAATCAGCTTTTTCAGCTAACTCTTCAATAGAATACCCTCTATACCTTAAGATACCTTTTTCGCCATCTAGAAATGTTATAGCACTTTTACAACTTCCTGTATTTTTGTAACCAGGATCTAAGGTAATAACACCACCTGTTGTACTTCTTAAACTCTTAACATCTATAGCGACTTCTTTCTCTGTTCCTATAATAACAGGAAAATCATACTTCTCGCCATTAATTTCTAATGTAGCTTTATCTGACATATCTTCTTTTCGGGTTTTAATAAATTATAAGGATTGTAAATTTACGAAATCTCAAACGATTTAGAAAGTAGATTTATAATGGTTTTAACATTTAAAATAACTTCAATTTTATTCCTTAATGTTTCCTAATTAAAAGCTTAAAAAATCATGATATTTTTGTGCTTATTTTACAGATATGAAACGTTTTTTTTTACTCGTTATATTAGTTTTTAGTCTTAACCTCACATACGCGCAAATTGTAAATGTAGAATCCTTAAGACGTATTTCTGATACATCAAAATGGTCAGGTTCTGCAAGTTTAGATATTGGACTTATAAAGAACACACAGTCCATCTTTAAAATCACCAACAGTTTGAGGCTTCAATACAATACCAGAAAAAACCTTTATCTTTTTATTAATGATTTAAAGCTTGAACAAATTGAAGACAATTCTTTTGTAAACAAAGGCATTCAACATATTAGATATAATAGGAAAATCACAGAACGTTTAAAGCTTGAAGTTTTTGCTCAAAGTCAGTATGATGCTATTTCTGACATTAAATTCAGAGGATTATTAGGTCTTGGACCACGGTTTAAATTGTCTAAAAGTAAAGATTACAGGTTTTATTTAGGAACATTATTAATGTTTGAACATGAAGAATCCTCTGACAAAACCATTGACATCCTAAGAGATTTTAGAGGAAGCACCTATTTTTCTTTGAGTTTATATCCCGTAGACAATATTTCTTTAATAAGTACGACCTACTACCAGCCCTTATTAGAACAGTTTTCAGATTTTAGAATTTCTAATCAAACGTCTCTAGGCATTAAAGTCTTAAAAAATCTACTTTTTAAAACATCTTTCACTTATAATTTTGATGCTAATCCTATTATTGGTATTCCTAAAACACAGTATGAGTTGACCAATGGAATTGTGTATACGTTTGATTGAATTAAGATATAAGAGCGCTACGCTTTTAGAAACAAGAACATAGACTCCATTGTAACTAACTGATGTAATGATGGTACATATAGAACTAAGATAATTGTGGATGCCTACTAATTTTGGTTTAAAACTTATCTAAACTTATAAAAAATGCTGTATTAATCTCAAGTTCATTGGGATAATTTATCTCGTGTCTTTTTTCATTGAATTCTGTTTTCTTATTACAAGTGTATTTAATCTTCTCTAGAAGGTAAAAGTTTCACACGGTTATATGATAATGAGCATAATCTTAATAAATCTCGAATAAAGAAAACCATCTAAAATGTAATCTTTTAGATGGTTTTGTATATGTTCAAAATATTTACTTGGATGGTCTGTTCTAATTATATATCTTTCTATACATTCACAAAACAACCCTAAAGAGCTTCGCTCTTGTGGTTTCATTAATTGATCTTAATTTCTGTATGGAAATTGATTTTTTATAATATTTGGCAATAATTTTTAGGCAGATTGGACCACAATCTTTGTGATCTTTTTATTTGTAAAAACGAAAATTAGTCATTCAGTATTTTAATCAAAATACTATTTAAGAAAATATATTGTTTATGTTGCAATTAAAATTTTTGAATTATATGTTTATTGACAATACTCCTATATACAAATCGATTTATTTTTTTTTAAGAGGGAAAATTATTTCTATTCTGATATTTCAATTTTATTAATAATATCATTGAATTCCAAAGTATCATTTGGAGAGGGCGAATTAATCAAAACAACATTATTATTATAATCTAAAATAGCATAATGAGGAATAGTACTCACGTTAAAAAATGCTATTAAATGATTGCTTTGAGTTTTACTAATCACATATTGATTTTTATTCATACCAAATTCTTGTAATTCGGCAACTTTTTTTCTCCAACTTTCTTGATTCTCGTCTATTGAAAAATAATAGAATTCTACATTTTTATTCTGAATTAATTTTTTTCTAAACTCATGACTACTTTTAATTTCTTCAATACATGGTGCACACCAACTTGCCCAAAAATCAATTATTTTAATTGTATTGCCCTGATTCTTTAAAATATCTTTTAATGTAATTCTGTCTCCATCAATATCTAATAAAATAGAACCGTAAACATTTTCTGCTAATCGATTATTAATCTTATTTAATCGTTCATTTATTCTCTCTAACACAACTTTATATTTTTCTTCTTTTATTTGCGGCAAGTAAATCATAATTTTATCTTGTAGGTTCTTTGAATCTTTTGCAATCGAATGACTATCAAATTCAAATATCATTTTTGTAATCGCATATTCTTTAGTTTTACCAACCAAATTTTTATTGATTAAATCTAATTGAAAATCTAGTGATTCTATTGAATATATATTATTGCCAAATTTTTCTTCAGATACAATATTTAGATATTTTGTTAATGCAAGATAAAAATTCACATTATCATCTTGGTCATTTCTATTAAAATCATTGATAGATATACCTTTTAAATATTCTGTATAATTAGTTATGGCGCCTTTAGGAATGCTGTTCTGATTTAATATCCCATTGATATATTGAAATTTAAAAACATCTTTTATTTTATTATAAAACAAATCTGAAACATTTTTGTTTTTTGCATACTGATCTAAAAACTGTTGCTTATTTTTATAATAATTTTCATGAACTTTCTTATATTCAGAAATTCCAAGTTGCTCATTATATCTTGGGTAATTTAGGTTTAAATTATAAAGTTCTTTAAAAAAATTATAATGGGCTTCATTATTGCCATTAAAAGTTATTATACTATTATCCAATTTATAACTAAGCGTATCACCTGGAGTTACATATATAAAAAACGCAATTGAGCTAGGTTTAAAACTAGCAAACCTAAATAGTCTTGGTGATTCCAATTTAAAACTAAAGTTTAAATTTTCATCTTCATTCTTTGCTTTAAGCAAAAAAGACTGTTTATTAAATTCAATATGGGTTTCATCAAGCAATACTGATTCTATTAAAGTGTCTCCTGCTTGTTCTGCAAACAAGTAAACTTGCTTTGATGTTTCTATTAGTTTTGATGTTTCTTTTTTTAGATTAAAAACAAGAATCCCAATAACAATTACGACAAGTAAAATTATTAAGACTCTTTTTGGGGCTCTTACCATAACATTATTTTTTTGTGAAATTTATATAAAAATACGTTTTTAAATTTAGCCACCTCTTGCCAAAGATG
Organism: Winogradskyella sp. ECml5-4; assembly: GCF_036903175.1. Taxonomy (NCBI): domain Bacteria; kingdom Pseudomonadati; phylum Bacteroidota; class Flavobacteriia; order Flavobacteriales; family Flavobacteriaceae; genus Winogradskyella; species Winogradskyella sp. ECml5-4. The sequence continues at coordinate 68,171 of NZ_JAYJLF010000011.1, forward strand.
GCTAATCAAATTATTTAGACTGGCATTATAAAAAATTGAAATATTTAGTTGTTGTTCATATTTATCTAATAAAGATTTGAGTAGATAGTGAGGTTCTTCACAAAATCCACAATATGGACTGGTGATGATACTTATCTTTAAATTAGCATTTTTATTACCAAAAACTAATTTCGTTTCTGGGAGGTTATATCGATCTTCTGATGTTAAAAGCAATTTGAACGTATTATAATTCCTCTTAAACCTATTGGCTTTTAACTCAACAGTTTTTAAATCATTTACTTTTTTTAAGTTTTTTTTTAATGGCAACCATACTGCTGTTAGTAGTGAGATTGTGGCGAAGAACAACAATACGCTAAGCAATCCTATATTAAAGCCAAAATTTGAATGTATTAAAATTACAGCAATAAACTCCAAAATGACAACACCAATGATTGATAAACATATTGGACACCATTTTTTTTCGATATATTTTTGATAATACAATGAGGCAATTATAACAGGTACCGAAAAGAGCAGCACTACAATCTGTAATGAGAAATACGCAGAGTATAGATTTAAAAGTCCCATCAAGAACAACCCAACAAGTTGCGTAGAAAAGAAAAGGATGCCTAGATCGCTAAAGCTTATGGTATCAAAAAATTTCCATTCAGTTGAGTTAACTACAGTTTTACAACTGGTATTAGCTGTTACATTACAAAATTTATTGAAGAGTTCACTCTTTGTGCTAAATAGATCTTTTAGTGCAGCTGTAGAAAATAACAGCCCTAAGATTGGCAATGTGTAGAACAATAGAAACCATTTTTTTGGAGCGGTCAATACTATAACTGCAGTAATTAGTGCTATAGTAACTATTGGTATTATGTAATTGTATTTTGGCTTTGATTTCGCTTTTGGAACTATATTTTCATTCTCCACCAATAATACAATATCGGTCCATAAAGCCTCAAAATCAGTTTTTGCTATTGAATTGTTCTCAACTCCATTAGAATATATAACAGTATCATCCTTTTTTTGAACGTAGGATAAAAAATCTGAGTTACTCTTATTTAATCTTGCAAAGAATTTATTTGGCAATAATTCAATCTCTGACTTATTTACATTAAATGCACCATTCTTAATGTTGAAGAATGTTAAAGTGTCGCTTAATGCTAAAAGCGTAGGGAAATCTGGATGCGAATTAAACTGAAAATTAAATTCTTCTTTATCGATATATATATCTTCTGCTTCTAAATAATTAAAAAGTGATTTTATATTACTCCTATAAGAAATTTATTATAATAAAACAAAAATCTAAATTAGGACAATGAGCATATTTTACAGGATATAAATGCGCACAATAAGTAAGCAAAAACGGAAATCTAAATAAAACCATTTGTTCTAGCTGCCAGAACCAAGTCTCTATCACTATTACTCTCAATATTAAATTTTCGTTTTAAAAGTCGTTTTCTCTTATCTATCGCTGATTTAGACAAATGCACTAACTTTAATAAATCTCTCATATTAGAGCCATTGGCAAGTTCTTTAAGTATTATAACATCATAAGCATCTAACTGAATATTATTGAGCGACTTTTGCTTAATAGCGTTTATTATGGTTTTGCTGTAATGAGTTTCACCAAACAACACCTTGTTAATGGCACTAATATAATTTGAAAAACCTACATCTTGTTTATTTAAAAAGCCCAACGGATTATAGGCATTAATAGTCTGCCTAATTCTATGACTATTAGTATATGACGTAATGACCAAAATCTTAGTATTTGGAAATTGTCCTCTAATGCATACACCCAAATCATCACCAGAATATAAATTAAGCTGTGGAGCTGGTGGTAGACTTAAATCTAAGATGACCAAATCTAAAGGTTTTGCTGCAGAATAGCTTTGAATTTTTTGATGAGCTGTTTCGCAATCCCTAGCACTTTCGGTTTTAAAACACAACTTATCTGATTGGTCTTGCATATATTGAAGTGTGTTAATAATCGCTTCAATAATAATGGGATGGTCATCTATGATTAGGACGTTAATGGATTTTTAATCATAAATATTGCACAGGTTTTAAAGCCTAATGTTTAGGCTATCAAAAAATTAAATATGTGTAATCAACAATGAACTAATTAACCCTTAGGGTAAGAATTTTCATGAAACTAATACTTTTTTCTTACAAATAAAAACCATCTAAAATTAATATTTTAGATGGTTTAGTATATATTCAGCATATTTAGTTGAATAGTCTATTCTAATTGTGTATTTTTCTATACATTCAAAAAAAACACCCCTAAGAGCTTCGCTCGGTAGTTTCAAAACAAAAAATATTTTGTTTCTCACTAATCCTCAAGGGGACAATCCAAAAAAACTTATGCTTTCACCTTAAAAGCATTAGCTCCAGGAAAATAAGCAACACTTCCTAATTCTTCTTCAATACGTAATAACTGGTTGTATTTTGCCATACGATCACTACGAGATGCAGAACCAGTTTTAATCTGTCCGCAGTTTAATGCTACAGCTAAATCGGCAATAGTATTATCTTCTGTTTCACCAGATCTATGAGACATTACAGAGGTGTAACCTGCATTATGTGCCATGTTCACCGCTGCAATAGTTTCAGTTAAGGTACCAATTTGGTTTACTTTAATTAAAATAGAGTTAGCAATACCATTTTCGATACCGCGAGATAAACGCTCTACGTTAGTTACGTATAAATCGTCACCAACCAATTGTACTTTATCACCAATTTGCTCTGTAAGGTCTTTCCAACCATCCCAATCGTTTTCATCCATTCCATCTTCAATAGAAATGATAGGATATTTTGAGGCTAATTCTGCAAGATATTTTGCTTGTTCTGCACTTGTTCTTACTACACCTTTATCACCTTCAAATAAAGTATAATCGTATTTACCATCTTTATAGAATTCTGCTGCAGCACAATCTAAAGCGATCATTACATCTTCACCGAATTTGTATCCCGCCTTTTCAACAGCTAATTTAATAGTGTCTAAAGCATCTTCTGTTCCTCCGGGTAAGTTTGGTGCAAATCCACCTTCATCTCCAACAGCTGTACTTAAATCTCTATCGTGTAATACTTTTTTAAGATTATGGAAGATCTCAGTTCCCATTTGCATAGCATGTGTAAAGTTTTTTGCTTTAACAGGCATAATCATAAATTCTTGAAAAGCAATAGGAGCATCACTATGAGAACCACCATTAATAATGTTCATCATTGGTAATGGTAATGTATTTGCAGAAACACCTCCAACATATCTGTATAATGGCATACCTAATTCATTAGCTGCTGCTTTTGCAACGGCTAAGGATACACCTAAAATAGCATTAGCCCCTAATTTTGATTTGTTCGGAGTACCATCCAATTCAATCATCATTTGATCAATAGCGTTTTGTTCAAAAACAGAAACACCTAATAACTCTTGAGCAATTGTAGAGTTTACATTTTCTACGGCTTTTAATACTCCTTTTCCCATGTAAGTGTCACCACCATCACGTAATTCAACAGCTTCATGCTCTCCTGTAGATGCACCAGATGGTACTGCTGCCCTACCCATAATACCGTTTTCTGTAGTAACATCAACTTCTACTGTTGGATTCCCTCTAGAATCTAAAATTTGTCTTGCGTGTACATTGATAATAATGCTCATTATTTTTGATTTTAATTTACTGTAATTTCTATTGAAATACTGAAACGAGTTCAGCATGACTAGCCTCTAAGCTAGTCAAATTTACGAAAATCTAAGGCGCGAAACTTGACAAAAATCATATTTATGATAATTGCTTACGATAATGATTTCGTAACTAAAAAAACGCAATAAAAAGGGTGTTTTATTGCGTTTTCGTTATTATTTATTTTTAATATTTTCTATAAACTGATCAAATAAATACAAGGAATCATTTGGTCCAGGACTTGCTTCAGGATGATACTGTACTGAAAAACAATTTTTGTCTTTTAGTTTGATACCTGCAACTGTATGGTCGTTTAAATGCACATGTGTTATTTCAACATTAGCATTAGCTTCTGTTTCTTCTCTATTGATAGCGAAACCATGGTTTTGAGATGTGATTTCACCTTTTCCTGTCACTAAATTTTTAACCGGATGATTAATACCTCTGTGACCATTATGCATTTTATACGTTGATATTCCGTTAGCCAAAGCAATCACTTGATGTCCTAAACAAATACCAAATAAAGGTTTGTCTTTTGCTATAATTTCTTTAGCTAAATTAATAGCATCGGTTAACGGTTCTGGATCTCCAGGACCATTAGATAAGAAATAGCCATCAGGATTAAAAGCTTCTAGCTCTTCAAATGTTGCATTATATGGAAACACTTTAATGTAAGCATCGCGCTTCGCAAGGTTTCTAAGAATATTCTTTTTGATACCAATATCTAAAGCTGCAATTTTATATGTTGCATTTTCATCACCAACAAAATATGGTTCTTTAGTAGATACTTTAGATGCCAATTCTAAACCTTTCATTGAAGGGAATTCTGCTAATTGCTTTTTAAGCGCTTCTATATTATCGACCTCAGTAGTAATTACAGCATTCATGGCTCCATTATCTCTAATATAGCTTACCAATGCTCTTGTATCTACATCTGCAATGGCTAAGGTATTATGCTTTTCAAAAAAATCTTCTAAAGAACTATCAGCTGCTGGTCTGCTATAATTAAAGCTAAAATTTTTACAAATTAATCCTGCTATTTTAACATCATCAGATTCACTTTCATCTTCTTTAATTCCGTAATTTCCAATATGTGCATTGGTGGTTACCATAAGTTGACCATAATAAGAAGGATCTGTGAATATTTCCTGATAACCTGTAGTACCAGTATTAAAACAGACTTCGCCAAAAGCAGAACCTTCTTTTCCTATGGATTTACCATGAAAAATTGTACCGTCTGCTAAAAGAATAAGGGCCTTTTTTCTTTGTTTGTATTTCATTGGTTATGTTATTGAGTCACATTAGTTGGAAGAAATAATTTTAAATACATTTTAAAACACCCCTAAAGTCCCCTCAAGGGGACAATACAACCAAGTAAAATTAATTTTTAATTTTTGCAAAAATCCAAAAAAAAAGGATAAACTGAAACAGTCTATCCTTTATATTTATCAATGCTTATTAACACGCGATAATCGCGATTTATGAAATGCAAAAAACGATTTCAAATTTTGATCAGTGTTGATTTCAAATTCCATTCGTTTTTTTACTAGCATTTTTACTCTTCTTCGTTAGAAGCTTTAGTTTCCGTAGGTGCAGGTGTAGCAGCTTTTGCTTTGCTTCCTCCTCTTCTACTTCTACGTGTTTTCTTCTCTGGTTTAGCAGCTGAATAAAGTTCGTTATAATCTACTAACTCTATCATTGCCATATCAGCGTTATCACCTAATCTGTTTCCTAATTTGATGATACGTGTATATCCACCTGGACGATCTCCAATTTTTGGTGCTACATCTCTAAACAATTCTGCAACGGCATCTTTTTGTCTAAGCTTAGCCATAACAATACGTCTGTTGTGAGTTGTATCTGCTTTAGATTTTGTAATCATTGGCTCAACAAACTGCTTTAAAGCTTTTGCTTTAGCTACTGTTGTGTTAATACGTTTGTGCTCAATTAATGAACAAGCCATATTAGCTAACATTGCTTTTCTGTGTGCTGTTTGTCTTCCTAAGTGGTTGAATTTTTTTCCGTGTCTCATGACATTTGTTTTATCATCTTGCTACTAAACTCGCAAATCGAGGAGCAAAATATGATTAATTAATCTTTATCTAATTTATATTTACTTAAATCCATTCCGAAGTTTAATCCTTTAACGTTTACTAGTTCTTCTAGCTCTGTTAAAGACTTCTTACCGAAGTTTCTGAATTTCATTAAATCGTTTTTATTGAATGATACTAAATCTCCTAAAGTATCTACTTCTGCAGCTTTTAAACAATTAAGTGCACGTACAGAAAGATCCATATCAACTAATTTAGTTTTCAATAGTTGTCTCATGTGAAGTGATTCTTCATCATAAGTTTCAGTCTGTGCAATTTCATCAGCTTCTAAAGTGATACGCTCATCAGAGAATAACATGAAGTGGTGAATTAATATTTTAGCAGCTTCAGTTAAAGCATCTTTTGGATTGATTGATCCGTCAGTTTGAATTTCGAAAACTAATTTTTCGTAATCCGTTTTTTGTTCTACACGGAAGTTTTCAATAGCATACTTTACATTCTTTATAGGTGTAAAAATTGAATCTGTAAAGATGGTTCCAATTGGTGCTGAAGCTTTCTTATTTTCTTCTGCAGGAACATAACCTCTTCCTTTTTCAATAGTTAATTCCATATTGATGTTTACTTTAGGATCTAAGTTACAGATAACTAAGTCTGTATTTAATACTTGGAACCCAGAAATAAACTTCTGAAAATCACCAGCTGTAATTTGATTTTGTCCTGAAATAGAGATAGTAACAGTTTCGTTATCTATTTCATCTATTTGACGCTTAAAGTTAACTTGCTTTAAGTTCAAAATCATTTCAGTAACATCTTCAACTACACCAGAAATTGTAGAAAATTCGTGATCTACACCTTCTATTCTAACTGAAGTTATTGCAAAACCTTCTAAAGAAGATAATAATACTCTTCGCAAAGCATTACCTACTGTTAATCCGTATCCTGGTTCTAAAGGTCTGAATTCGAATTTACCTTCGAAATCAGTAGAATCAATCATGATTACTTTATCCGGCTTTTGAAAATTTAATATTGCCATATTATTCTTCGTTTTAATTGTTATTTAGTTGCGCGATTTATAAGTATGAAGAAGACAAATAAATCCTTTGGCCAAATACCAATATGATTAGTTTATTATTTAGAGTAAAGTTCAACGATGAATTGCTCGTTGATTTGTTCTGGAATTTGAATTCTTGCAGGAACAGCAACATAAGTACCTTCCATTGAACCTGTATTCCATGTAATCCATTCAAAAACATTGCTAGAGTTTGCTAATGAATTTTGAATAGCTTCTAATGATTTTGATTTTTCTCTAACACCAACTACATCACCAGCTTTTAATTGGTACGAAGGAATATTTACCTTTTCACCATTTACTGTAATGTGTCTGTGAGATACTAATTGTCTTGCAGCACTTCTTGTTGGTGCAATACCCATTCTGTATACCACATTATCTAAACGAGATTCACATAATTGAAGTAATACTTCACCTGTAATTCCTTTAGATGCTGTTGCTCTTTTGAACATGTTTCTGAATTGCTTTTCTAATATACCATAAGTATATTTTGCTTTTTGCTTCTCCATTAATTGGATTGCATATTCAGATTTTTTACCACGACGACGGTTGTTTCCGTGTTGCCCTGGAGGGTAATTTCTTTTTTCGAAGGCTTTATCATCTCCGAAGATCGCTTGTCCGAATTTACGGGCGATTTTAGTTTTAGGACCAGTATATCTTGCCATTTTAAATTTGTTTAGAGAGTGAGTAAAGAATTAAGGTCTTAATCTTATCCTTCTTTAATCGTTAACCTCTCGATTGATACTTGTTATTTTTCAGTTTGCAAATTTATGCAAAATAAACTAATATCAATACATAAATGAATGATATTAGTTTATTTAAAATTTGTGTGAGTTTTTTTAACTAAGACTGACTTAGAAAACTGAATACGATTCAGATTATACTCTACGTCTTTTTGGTGGACGACAGCCGTTATGTGGCATTGGAGTTACATCAATAATTTCTGAAACTTCAATTCCTGCATTGTGAATAGATCTGATAGCAGATTCTCTACCATTACCAGGTCCTTTAACGTATGCTTTCACTTTCTTTAAACCTGCTTCTTTTGCTACGCCTGCAGCATCTTCAGCAGCTAATTGAGCAGCGTAAGGAGTGTTCTTTTTAGAACCTCTAAATCCCATTTTACCTGCCGATGACCATGAAATAACGTCACCTTTTTTGTTTGTTAAAGAAATAATGATATTGTTAAAAGAAGCTGTGATATGAGCTTCACCTATTGCATCAACTATAACTTTACGTTTTTTTGTACTTGCCTTTGCCATTTTATTTTTAGCTTTTAGTATTAGTTAATAGTCGCTAGAATCCTAAACCGTTAAATTTCAAACAGATTCTTTCCAACGTCTAAAGACTAAAGACTATTTATTATTTAGTTACTTTCTTCTTGTTAGCAACCGTTTTTCTTCTACCTTTTCTTGTACGAGAATTATTCTTAGTACGTTGTCCTCTTAATGGAAGACCAGATCTATGACGAATACCTCTGTAACATCCAATATCCATTAATCGCTTAATGTTCATTTGTGTTTCAGAACGTAATTCACCTTCGATTTTAAAAGTTCCAACAGCGTCACGGATTGCTCCTATTTCGTCGTCAGTCCAATCTTGTACTTTTGTGCTTTCGTCAACTTTAGCCGCAGCTAAAATTTCCTTTGATCTACTTCTACCTACTCCGTAGATATAAGTTAAAGAAATCACTCCTCTTTTTTGTTTTGGTATGTCTACACCTGCAATTCTTGCCATATTTACCCTTGTCTTTGTTTGAATCTAGGATTCTTTTTGTTAATGACGTAAAGTCTACCTTTTCTGCGCACTAATTTACAGTCTGCGCTTCTTTTCTTTACTGATGCTCTTACTTTCATCTTGTATTATTTATTACTACTATAGTATGATAGAACCTTTCGGCTATACCTTGTATTAGTATCTATAAGTTATGCGAGCCTTAGTTAAATCGTAAGGACTCATTTCTAATTTCACCTTATCTCCTGGTAATAATTTTATGTAATGCATACGCATTTTACCAGAGATATGTGCAGTCACTATATGACCATTTTCTAATTCTACACGAAACATTGCATTTGATAATGCTTCTATGATTGTTCCGTCTTGTTCTATTGCTGCTTGTTTTGCCATAATATATATTTAGTATTCAGTGATTAAATGCAAATACCTTGCCTAATTTTTAACACTGACATTCTAATGTTTAACATCTTATTGCGCAACCGCTTTTCTATTCTTACCTGTCTTCATCAAGCCATCATAATGCTTATTTAATAAATAAGAATTAATCTGCTGCATTGTATCAATAGCTACACCTACCATAATTAAAAGTGATGTACCACCAAAGAATAATGCCCAACCTTGTTGCACGCTCATTAACTTAACGATAAATGCTGGAAAAATAGCAACTAATGCTAAGAATATAGAACCTGGTAAGGTAATCTGTGACATAATTTTATCTAAATACTCAGATGTTTCAGATCCTGGACGTATACCTGGAATAAATCCACCACTACGTTTTAAATCATCAGCCATTTTGTTTGTCGGTACTGTAATTGCTGTATAAAAATATGTAAATATTATAATTAATAAAGCAAATATTAAGTTGTACCAAAATCCAAACATATCTTGGAAGTTAGATTGCATCCAAATGCCTGTACTTGTATCTTTCAACCAAGCAGAGCTACCTATTAAACTTGGAACAAACATAATTGCTTGTGCAAAGATAATTGGCATTACACCAGAAGCATTTAATTTTAATGGTAAAAACTGACGTGATCCAAATACATTCTTTTCATAACCACCAGAAGCTGTTCTTCTTGCATATTGCACAGCAATTTTTCTAACTGCCATAACCAAGAAAACAGAAGCTAATATGATTAAGAACCATATAACCATTTCAATTAAAATCATCATAAAACCACCATTACCACCTTCAAGTCTAGAGTACATATTTTGTACAAACGATTGTGGTAACGTTGCTATAATACCAACCATAATTAATAATGAAATACCATTACCTATACCTTTATCTGTAATTTTTTCACCTAACCACATAGCGAATACACACCCTGTTACTAGAATAATTACTGATGAGAAGTAAAACATATTTTCATTAAAACCAGGTACTAACATAGCATTAATTGATGACAATCCTGATAATGAAGGAATACTAGCTAAATAACCTGGTGCTTGAACTAAACAAATACCTATAGTTAACCAACGTGTAATTTGAGTGATCTTTTTCTGACCACTAGCACCTTCTTTCTGAAGTTTTTGTAGATAAGGAATCGCAATACCCATTAACTGAACAACAATGGAAGCAGAGATATATGGCATAATACCTAATGCGAATACAGAAGCATTAGCAAATGCTCCACCTGTAAAGGCATTTAATAATCCCATGATACCACCATCCATACCTGCTTGTAATCCACCTAAAGCATCAATATTGATACCAGGTAATACCACCTGAGCACCAAAACGATAAACCAAAAGCAAACCTAAGGTTAGAATAATTCTATCCTTAAGTTCTGTGATTTTCCAAACGTTTTTTAATGTTTCTATTATTTTCATCCTATAATCTTATAAAGTTACAGCTTCACCACCAGCAGCTTCTATAGCTGCCTTTGCCGTAGCAGTAAATTTATGAGCAGTTACTGTTAATTTTGTTTTTAACTCACCTCTACCTAAAATTTTAACTAGCTCGTTTTTACCAACTAATCCCATAGATACAAGTGTTTCAAAATCAACACTATCTTTGATTACTTTTTCATCTACTAACTTTTGTAAAGTATCTAAGTTTATACCTTGGTATTCTACTCTGTTAATATTTGTAAATCCAAATTTAGGTACACGTCTTTGTAATGGCATTTGACCACCTTCAAATCCTAATTTCTTAGAATAACCTGAACGAGATTTAGCTCCTTTGTGACCACGTGTTGCCGTACCACCTTTACCAGAACCTTGACCACGACCAATACGTTTACCTTGATTTTTTACTGAACCTTCTGCAGGTTTTAAATTACTTAAATCCATTGTTAAGTTATATTTTTAAGCTTCCTCTACAGAAACTAAATGTTCAACTTTCTTAACCATACCAAGGATGTTTGGTGTGGCGTCGTGCTCTACTACTTGACCAATCTTTTTTAGACCTAAAGCTAATAATGTTAGCTTTTGTCTTTTAGTACGATTGATTGCACTTTTTACTTTCTTTACTTTAATCTTTGCCATCTTATCCTATCGATTATCCGTTAAATACTTTTTCAAGTGAAATTCCACGCTCTTTAGCTACAGACTTAGCATCTCTTAATTGTAATAAAGCGTCAAAAGTTGCTTTTACTACATTATGAGGATTAGAAGATCCTTGAGATTTAGATAATACATCGTGTACACCTACTGCTTCAAGAACAATTCTTACCGCACCACCTGCAATAACTCCTGTACCAGGTGCAGCTGGAATAATGTTAACTCTTGCTCCACCATATTTACCTTTTTGCTCATGAGGAATAGTTCCATTAAGAATAGGTATTCTTACTAAGTTTTTCTTAGCGTCTTCAACAGCTTTAGCAATTGCAGTAGCAACATCTTTAGATTTACCTAATCCTTGTCCTACAACATTTGTTTCGTCACCTACAACAACAATAGCAGAAAAACCAAATGCTCTACCACCTTTTGTTACTTTAGTTACACGCTGAACGCCAACTAAGCGATCTTTTAATTCTAGTCCGCCTGGTTTAACAAGCTCTGCGTTTTTATATTTTTGATACATAATGTCTTAAAATTTAAGTCCTGCTTCTCTAGCACCTTCTGCTAATGATTTTACTCTTCCATGATATAAATAACCACCTCTATCAAAAGAAATAGTTTCAACACCAGCTTTCATAGCTTTCTCTGCTACAGATTTACCTACTAATGCAGCTACTTCTGTTTTGTTTCCTTTAGATGCTGCTATGTCTTTATCTCTTGAAGATGCAGCAACTAAAGTTTTACCAGTTACATCATCTACGAGTTGAGCATAAATTTCTCTATTACTTCTAAAAACAGCTAATCTAGGTTTTGTTTCTGTACCAGAAACAACCTTACGGATTCTGTTTTTAATTCTTATTCTTCTTTCGTTCTTTGTCAATGCCATAACTTAATTATTAAGCTGATTTACCTGCTTTTCTTCTAATTTCTTCACCAACAAACTTGATACCTTTTCCTTTGTAAGGTTCTGGTCTTCTAAAACCGCGAATCTTAGCTGCAACTTGGCCAACCAATTGTTTGTCAAAAGACGTTAATTTAATAATTGGATTTTTACCTTTTTCTGATACTGTCTCAACTTTTACTTCTGGAGCAATATCCATAACGATGTTATGAGAAAAACCAACGGCTAAATCTAATTTTTGTCCTTGATTTGATGCTCTATAACCTACACCAACCATTTCTAGTTCTTTGGTCCAGCCTTTTGAAACACCTTCTATCATATTAGCAATTAATGCTCTGTAAAGACCATGTTTTGCTCTTAAATCTTTCTTATCAGAAGCACGCTCTAATGTAATAGTACCGTCTTCTAATTTAATCTGAATATCTGAATACTCTTGAGTTAATTCACCTAATTTACCTTTAGCAGTAATTAAATTATCCTTAATCTCAACTGTGACACCTTCAGGAACTGTTATTGGGTTTTTACCTATTCTTGACATAATTTCCTGTTTTTAGTATACATAACATAAAACTTCACCACCTACATTTTCTCTCTGCGCTTGTTTTCCTGTCATCACTCCGTGAGACGTAGAAACAATTGCAATACCTAATCCGTTAAGGATTCTTGGCATTTCTTTAGATGAAGCATACTTACGTAAACCTGGTTTACTGATTCTTTGAATTTTTTTAATGACAGACTCTTTAGTCTCTTTACTGTACTTCAAAGCAATTTTGATTGTACCTTGTACTGTAGAGTCGTCAAACTTATAACTTAAGATATATCCTTGGTCGAATAAAATCTTAGTTATTTCTTTTTTTAAGTTAGATGCAGGGATCTCAACCACTCTGTGGTTGGCCTTAACTGCATTTCTAACTCGCGTTAAATAATCCGCTATTGGATCTGTATACATAGTTATTAATTTGCGGTAGCGGTTTTCGGCACTATTGCCAAACCTGAAACCAATTTATAATTTTACCAACTTGCCTTCTTAACACCTGGTATTAAACCTTGGTTGGCCATTTCTCTAAACATTACACGAGAAATTCCAAATTGTCTCATATAACCTTTAGGCCTTCCTGTAAGTTTACAACGGTTGTGTTGACGTATAGGTGATGCATTTTTTGGTAATTTCTGTAATGCTTCATAATCGCCAGCTTCTTTTAAAGCTTTACGTTTTTCTGCATATTTAGCTACCGTTTTAGAACGCTTCACCTCACGGGCTTTCATTGATTCTTTAGCCATAATTAATTCTTTTTAAAAGGTAATCCTAATTCTGTTAATAAAGACTTCGCTTCCTTGTCTGTATCCGCAGAAGTCACAAATGTAATATCCATTCCTGAAATTTTATTGATTTTATCAATATCTATTTCTGGAAAAATAATTTGTTCTACAACACCTAAATTATAGTTTCCACGTCCATCAAAACCTGTAGCTTTAATACCGTTAAAATCTCTAACTCTTGGTAAAGCTGAAGTTACCAAACGATCTAAGAATTCATACATTTGTTCACCTCTTAAAGTTACTTTGGCACCAATTGGCATTCCTTTTCGTAACTTGAAAGATGCAACATCCTTCTTAGACATTGTGTGTATAGCTTTCTGTCCAGATATTTTTGTAAGCTCTTCTACCGCGTGATCAATTAACTTTTTATCCGCAACAGCAGCACCAACACCTTTAGATATTACTATCTTAGTAAGCTTAGGTACTTGCATTACATTTTTATATCCAAATTCTTCCGTAAGAGCAGGAATTACTTTTTCCTGATACTCTTTTTTTAATCTTGCAACGTAAGCCATATTAAATTACTTCATTAGATTTTTTTGAAAATCTCACTTTATTATCACCTTCCATTTTATAACCAACTCTTGTTGCTTCACCTTTTGAAGTTAACAACGATAAGTTTGAAATATGTATAGAGGCTTCTTTCTCTACAATTCCACCTTGAGGATTTTGTGCACTTGGTTTCGTATGTTTCTTAACCATGTTTACGCCTTCTACAATGGCTTTGTTTTTATCTATTAATACTTTAAGTACTTTACCTTCTGATCCTTTGTGATCACCAGCTATTACTTTTACTGTATCTCCTGATTTTATTTTAAGCTTTGTCATCTTATTTATCAATTAAAGCACTTCAGGTGCCAATGATACAATTTTCATGAATTGTTTATCACGAAGTTCTCTAGCTACAGGTCCAAAAACACGAGTTCCTCTCATTTCCCCTTGAGGATTTAATAGTACACATGCATTGTCGTCAAATCTAATATAAGACCCATCTGGACGTCTTACTTCTTTAGCTGTACGAACTACAACTGCTGTAGATACAGCACCTTTTTTGATTTGTCCGTTTGGAGTAGCATCTTTAACAGATACAACTATTTTATCTCCTACAGAAGCATACCTTCTTTTAGTTCCACCTAGTACACGGATAGTTAAAACTTCCTTTGCACCAGTATTATCAGCTACTTTTAATCTTGATTCTTGTTGTAACATAATTACTTCGCTCTTTCAATTATTTCTACTAATCTCCAACATTTAGATTTACTTAAAGGTCGTGTTTCCATGATCTTTACAGTATCTCCTTCGTTGCAGTCATTTGTCTCATCGTGTGCGACATATTTCTTTGTCTTTAACACGAATTTTCCATACATAGGGTGTTTTACTTTCTTAACTTCAGCAACAACAATAGATTTCTCCATTTTGTTACTCGTTACGATCCCTATACGTTCTTTTCTTAAGTTTCTTTTTTCCATCTTTCAGCAGAATACAATTATTGTACGTCTCTTTTAGTTAGTTCTGTTGCCACTCTAGCTACTGTGCGACGTGCAACGCGTAACTGAATTGGGTTGTCTAAAGGAGAAATAGTATGAGCCATTTTTAGGTCCGTATAACTCTTTTTAGATTCACTAAGTTTCTCTTGTAACTCAGCTGTTGAAAGCTGTTTAATTTCTGATTGCTTCATAATATCTTTCTATTAAGCTTCGTAATCTCTAGCTATGATAAACTTAGTTTTTACCGGAAGTTTCTGTGCTGCTAAACGTAAAGCTTCTTGAGCTACGTCTAATGGCACTCCACTTATTTCAAATAACATACGTCCTGGTTTTACAACGGCTGCCCAATATTCTACACCACCTTTACCTTTACCCATACGTACTTCAAGAGGTTTCTTTGTGATCGGCTTGTCTGGAAAAATTTTAATCCATAACGATCCTTCTCTTTTCATATAACGAGTAGCTGCAATACGCGCTGCTTCTATTTGACGTGCAGTTATAAAAGTTGACTCTAATGATTTAATACCGAAAGTACCATTTGATAACAAATGACCTCTTCCCGCATTTCCTTTCATACGTCCTTTTTGCTGCTTACGAAATTTTGTTCTTTTAGGCTGTAACATTTTGTCTTTTCTTTAAAAAATTACTTTCTACGACGAGATTGGTTCTTGTTTCCACCACGTCCACCTTTACCTTTTTGTTTAGATAAGCCAACTAGTGGTGATAATTCTCTTTTACCATACACTTCGCCTTTCATTATCCAAACTTTGATGCCCAATCTACCATAAGTAGTATGTGCTTCTACTAGAGCATAATCAATATCAGCTCTAAAGGTAGATAAAGGAATACGTCCTTCTTTGTAGTGTTCAGAACGTGCCATTTCAGCACCATTTAAACGACCACTAATTTGAATTTTGATTCCTTCTGCATTCATACGAATAGCAGCTGCGATAGCCATTTTTATAGCACGTCTGTAAGAAATTCTACTTTCTATTTGACGAGCTACACTTGCTGCTACTAAATAAGCATCTAGTTCAGGTCTTTTGATTTCAAAGATGTTCAATTGAACTTCTTTACCAGTAATTTTCTTAAGCTCTTCTTTTAACTTATCTACCTCTTGGCCACCTTTTCCGATAATAATACCAGGTCTAGCAGTAGTGATAGTAACGGTTACAAGTTTAAGCGTACGCTCAATAATTACTCTACTTACACTAGCTTTAGATAAACGCGCGTGAACGTATTTTCTAATCTTATCGTCTTCGGCAAGCTTATCACCATAATCGTTTCCTCCGTACCAGTTAGATTCCCATCCTCTGATAATTCCTAAGCGATTTCCGATTGGATTTGTCTTTTGTCCCATATCTCTATCTTAGCTTTGTGTTTTATTTATTGCATCTACAACCACTGTTACGTGATTAGATCTTTTTCTTATTCTGTGTGCTCTACCTTGAGGTGCTGGACGCAATCTCTTTAACATAGAACCACCATCTACTCTAATTTCTTTGATAAACAATTTAGCTTCTTCAACATCAGCGTCTTCGTTTTTAGCTTGCCAATTTGCAATTGCAGATATTACAAGTTTCTCTAAACGACGAGATGCTTCTTTTTGACTAAATCTAAGAATCTGAAGAGCTTTATCTGCCTTCTCACCTCTAATTAAATCCGCAACTAAACGCATTTTTCTTGGTGATGTAGGACAGTTATTTAGCTTAGCAAAAGCAACCTGCTTTTTCTCAGCCTTAATAGCTTCCGCCATTTGTTTTTTACGACTTCCCATGATTCTTATTTTTTACCTTTATTCTTAGCACCTGCATGACCTCTAAAAGATCGTGTTGGTGAAAATTCTCCTAATTTGTGACCTACCATATTCTCAGTAACATAAACTGGAACAAATTGACGACCATTGTGAACTGCTATAGTCTGACCAACGAAATCTGGAGAAATCATTGATGCTCTAGACCAAGTTTTAATTACCGTCTTTTTGTTTGAAGCTACATTTTCTGCAACTTTCTTTTCTAGCTTATAGTGGATATAAGGTCCTTTCTTTAATGAACGTGCCATACTATCTTAATTATTTCTTTCTACGTTCTACAATATACTTATTACTCGCCTTTGTCTTAGAACGTGTTCTAAATCCTTTAGCAGGAATACCGTTTCTATTTCTTGGATGACCACCTGAAGATTTACCTTCACCACCACCCATTGGGTGATCGACTGGGTTCATCACTACTGGTCTTACTCTTGGACGTCTTCCTAACCATCTACTTCTACCTGCTTTACCAGATACTAATAATTGATGATCTGAATTTGAAATCGCTCCAATAGTAGCCATACATGTTACTAGAATCATTCTAGTTTCACCAGACGGTAACTTTACTGTAGCAAACTTATCACCTCTTGCCATTAATTGAGCAAATGCACCAGCACTACGAGCCATTACAGCTCCTTGTCCAGGACGTAACTCAATACAAGAAATAATTGTTCCTAATGGTATTTCACTTAAAGGCATTGCGTTTCCAATTTCTGGAGCGATACCTGTTTCACCAGACACTATATTTTGCCCTACTTGTAAACCATTTTGAGCGATAACATAACGTTTCTCTCCATCTTGGTAGTTTAATAGCGCAATAAATGCTGTTCTGTTTGGATCGTATTCAATTGTTTTAACTTCCGCTGGAACTCCAGTTTTGTTACGTTTGAAATCGATAATACGATAACGTTTCTTATGACCTCCACCTAATTGGCGCATGGTCATTTTTCCTTGACTGTTTCTACCACCAGATCTCTTTTTCGGAGCAAGCAAGCTTTTCTCCGGCTTATCAGTAGTAATGGCGTCAAATCCATTTACTACTCTAAATCGCTGACCTGATGTGATCGGTTTTAATTTTCTTACTGACATTAATGTCTAAAATTACATGTTAGTGTATAAATCTATTACTTCACCTTCCGCCAGTTGTACAATTGCCTTTTTAACAGCATTTGTTTTACCATGTTGAATACCAGTCTTTGTGTGACGTGTTCTTCTTTCTGGACGGACATTTATTGTACGAACTTTTTCAACAGAAACTCCATAAGCAGCTTCCACCGCTTTTTTGATTTCTACCTTGTTCGCCTTTGTATTCACTTCAAATGCATATGCATTTAACAACTCACTTTGCATGGTTGCTTTTTCTGTGATGATAGGTTTTATTAAGATACTCATCTGTTCTATTTACTTAAATTCGATTCAATTCCTTCTAATGCACTCTCAATTAGAATAACTTTATTAGCATTCATAATTTTATAAGTACTTAATTCTGAAGTCTTTATAACTTCAGACCCTTTAAAATTGCGTGATGACAAATATACATTATTATTTGTTTCACCCAACACAATAAGAGATTTTTTGTTTTCTACCTCTAAAGCCTTTAATACATTAACAAAGTTTTTAGTCTTTGGAGCATCAAAACTGAAGTCTTCCATTACTAAAATTGATTTGTCATTTGCCTTAATACTTAATGCAGATTTACGTGCTAATCGTTTTACGTTTTTGTTTAATTTAAAACCGTAATTTCTTGGTCTAGGACCAAACATACGACCACCACCTCTAAATACACCAGATTTAATACTACCTGCTCTCGCAGTACCAGTACCTTTCTGTTTTTTTATCTTACGTGTACTTCCAGAGATATCTGCTCTTTCTTTAGCCTTATGTGTACCTTGTCTTTGATTTGCTAAGTATTGCTTAACATCTAAATAGACAGCGTGATTATTAGGCTCTATAGCGAACACTTCTTTAGAAAGCTCAGCTTTTCTTCCAGTGTCTTTTCCGTTTATATCTAAAACTGCTACCTTCATTACTTCTGAATAATTACATAAGAGTTTTTATGACCAGGAACACATCCTTTAACCACAAGTAAGTTCTTTTCTGGAACTACTTTGTAAACTCTTAAATTTTGAACTTTTACTGTTTCACCACCCATTCTTCCGGCCATCTTCATTCCTTTGAATACTCTCGCAGGATAAGAAGCTGCACCAATAGAACCTGGAGCTCTTAAACGGTTATGTTGACCATGCGTTGCTTGACCTACACCTCCGAATCCGTGACGTTTTACTACACCTTGAAAACCTTTACCTTTTGAAGTACCTGCGACATCCACAAATTCTCCTTCAGTAAATTGCTCTACAGTGATTGCATCACCTAATTTGTACTCCTCATCAAAACCTTTGAATTCAACAACTTTGCGTTTTACAGAAGTACCCGCTTTTTTAGCATGACCTAAGTCTGCTTTAGTAGCGCTTTTTTCTGTCGCGTCATCGAAACCTAATTGAAGTGCAGAATAACCATCCACTTCTTCAGTTCTGACTTGGGTAACGATACATGGTCCAGCTTCGATTACTGTACAAGGAATGTTCTTCCCATTTTCATCGAAAATGCTGGTCATACCGATTTTTTTTCCAATTAACCCAGACATGTTTTTCTTTTTAGTTTGGCCAAATCGCGATTTGACCGATTGTTTGTTTTTTTTTGCTGGACAATTCGCGACTTGTCCTTTGCTATAAAAATTCAAGGCTGAAAATACGTTTCAGCCTTGAATTGTATTTTTTACCGTTTTTCCCTCGCTCGCAGCTTAGGACATGTAGTGTGTAATTACACTTTTATCTCAACTTCTACTCCACTTGGTAATTCAAGTTTCATTAAAGCATCAATAGTTTTAGAAGATGACGAGTAAATATCTAATAAACGCTTGTAAGAGCTTAATTGAAATTGTTCTCTAGACTTCTTATTTACGTGTGGTGAACGTAATACAGTGAAAATCTTTTTGTGTGTTGGTAATGGAATTGGTCCTGTTACTACTGCACCTGTACTTTTTACTGTTTTTACAATCTTATCAGCAGACTTGTCCACTAAGTTGTGATCGTAAGATTTTAATTTTATTCTGATTTTTTGACTCATTTTCTTAAGATTTACGATTCAACTCCTTTAGCTGCTTTAATCACTTCTTCAGATATATTTGAAGGTGTTTCAGCATAGTGTGAAAATTCCATTGTTGATGTTGCTCTACCTGAAGATAACGTTCTTAATGTTGTAACATAACCGAACATTTCAGATAATGGAACAGTAGCTTTTACAGTTTTTGCACCAGCTCTATCACCCATGTCACTAACTTGACCTCGTCTTCTATTTAAATCTCCAACAATATCACCCATGTTTTCTTCTGGTGTAATCACCTCAAGTTTCATGATTGGCTCCATTATAACTGCTTTAGCTGCTTTAGCTGAATTTTTAAAACCAAGTTTTGCTGCTAATTCGAATGATAATTGATCCGAATCCACATCGTGATAAGATCCATCCTTTAAAGTTACTTTCATAGAATCTACTTCGTAACCTGCTAATGGACCATTAGCCATTGCCATTTTGAATCCTTTTTCAATTGAAGGGATAAATTCTTTAGGAACGTTACCACCTTTAATTACAGATTCAAACTGAAGACCTACTACACCTTCATCTGCTGGCTCAATCGTAAATACGATATCAGCAAACTTACCACGACCACCTGATTGTTTCTTATAAACTTCTCTATGATCTGCAGCTTGAGTAATGGCTTCTTTATATTCAACTTGTGGTTGACCTTGGTTAACCTCAACTTTAAATTCTCTTTTTAAACGGTCTACAATAATATCTAAGTGAAGCTCACCCATTCCAGAAATAATTGTCTGTCCTGAAGACTCATCTGTTCTTGCTGTAAACGTTGGATCTTCTTCAGCTAATTTAGCTAAAGCCATACCTAACTTATCAACATCTGCTTTAGTCTTAGGTTCTACCGCGATACCAATTACAGGATCAGGGAAGTCCATAGATTCTAAAACAATAGGATGTTTTTCATCAGACATAGTATCACCAGTCTTAATGTCTTTAAATCCTACTGCTGCTCCAATATCTCCTGCTTCGATAAAATCGATAGCATTTTGCTTATTAGAGTGCATTTGATAGATACGTGAGATACGTTCTTTTTTACCTGAACGGTTGTTTAAGATATAAGAACCTGCATCTAAACGACCAGAATACGCTCTAAAGAAAGCTAAACGACCTACAAAAGGATCTGTAGCAATCTTAAACGCTAAGGCTGAAAAAGGTTCATCAACACTTGGCTTACGTCTTTCTTCTTTATCTGTATTAGGATTAACACCTACTACACTTTCTCTATCCATTGGAGAAGGTAAATAACGACAAACAGCATCTAATAAGAACTGTACACCTTTATTCTTAAATGAAGAACCACATACCATTGGTATAATAGCCATATCCATTACAGCAGCTCTAAGTGCAGCGTGCACTTCATCTTCTGTTATAGAGTCTTCATCTTCCATGAATTTCTCAAGTAAGTTCTCGTCGTAACTTGCTACTTCCTCGATTAATAAAGCACGGTACTTACGTACCTCGTCCTTCATGTCTTCAGGAATATCAACAACATCAAAAGTAGAACCATAGTTATCATCATGCCATACAATAGCTCTGTTTTTAACTAAATCTACAATACCTTTGAAGTTATCTTCATCACCAATGTTTAAAACGATTGGCACTGCGTTAGACTTCAACATATCTTTTACTTGCTGACAAACACCTAAAAAGTCAGATCCTTGACGGTCCATTTTATTAACGAAACCAATTCTTGGAACTTTATAGTTATCTGCTAGCCTCCAGTTAGTTTCAGATTGTGGCTCTACACCATCAACTGCACTAAACAAAAATACTAAACCATCTAATACACGTAATGAACGGTTAACTTCTACCGTAAAATCTACGTGACCAGGTGTATCAATAATGTTAAAATGGTAATCTTTAGCGTCTGCTGTTGGCTCACCATTTTCTTTTGGGAATGTCCAATCACAAGTAGTTGCAGCAGACGTAATTGTAATACCTCTTTCTGCTTCTTGCTCCATCCAGTCCATTGTAGAAGCACCATCATGCACTTCTCCAATTTTGTGTGAAACTCCCGTATAAAAAAGAATACGCTCTGTTGTTGTTGTTTTACCAGCATCAATATGAGCTGCAATTCCTATATTTCTTGTAAGTTTTAAATCTCTTGCCATTTCTTAAAATCTAAAGTGTGAGAATGCTTTATTTGCTTCTGCCATCTTATGCGTATCAGTTCTTTTCTTAACCGCAGCTCCTTCTTCTTTAGCTGCTGCTAAAACTTCTGCCGCTAAGCGTTGCGCCATAGATTTTTCATTTCTCTTACGTGAAAAGCTAATTAACCATTTCATCGCAGTTGAAACCTTACGGTCTGGACGAATTTGCATTGGAATCTGGAATGTAGCACCACCAACACGACGACTACGTACTTCTACGTGAGGCATCACATTTGATAAAGCTTCTTTCCAAATCTCTAAAGCTGTTTTTTCGTCATCATTCTTTTTCTCTTCAACAATATCAATTGCATCATAGAATACTTTAAAAGCTACAGACTTCTTACCATCCCACATCATCATGTTAACAAAACGTGTTACTAACTGATCATTAAACCTTGGATCTGGTAAAAGCGGTCTCTTTTTTGCTGCTCTTTTTCTCATGTCTTCTTCTTAAAGTTTTTAATTACTTCTTAGGGCGTTTTGCACCATACTTAGATCTACGTTGTGTTCTTCCTGATACACCTGCTGTATCTAAAGCACCACGAACGATGTGATATCTAACTCCTGGCAAATCTTTTACCCTTCCACCTCTAACCAATACTATCGAGTGCTCTTGTAAATTGTGACCTTCTCCACCAATGTATGCATTTACTTCGTTTCCGTTTGTTAAACGAACCCTTGCTACCTTACGCATTGCTGAGTTAGGTTTCTTAGGTGTCGTTGTATAAACACGAGTACATACACCACGTCTTTGAGGACACGAATCTAAAGCAGCCGATTTACTCTTCTTGGTTATTTTGGCTCTTCCTTTTCGTACTAATTGTGAAATTGTTGGCATATATTTCTATATAAAATTTTATTAATCCTCACTTTTGAGGGGTGCAAATGTAGTAATTAATATCTATTATTCAAACACTTGAGAATTAATTTTTAAAAGAAATATGAACTTTCATTTCATTCGTATATAATATCACTTATTTTTACGTTACATAAGAGTTACTCTATTTAGTGTCCATGCCGTTTTACAGCCGTTTTCTTTTTTTTCTTATTCTTCTAGTTTTTTCAAATCTAGGCACTTCTCAATCTATCAATTTAAAAGTTATTGGAGAAAACGAAGTTTCAACGGCAACTATTGACTCTCTAGGTTATCAAAAGAGCTTCAATAATTACAAAAATTTAGAAATTGAAATTCAAAATCTTAAAATTAAGCTGACAAAAAGGGGCTATATTGACACTTCAATTGAAAGTATTACTAAACAAAACGACTCTCTTTTTAAAGCACAACTAATAACGGGCAAACGGATAAACCGAATTCGAATCTATTACCCTTCGGATTTTAATACTGAATATTTGAACCTTATTCATCAATCAAAAGACAATAATTACTTTGAACTCAGAATAACTGAGCTAGAAACCTATTTAAAAAACTTAAATTCTACAATAGCCGAACAAGGTGATCCGTTTTCAACCTTACAGCTTATTAATATTTCTAAATTAGCATCTGATTTAATTTCAGCCGACTTAAAAATTGTAACGAACCAAAAAAGACGAATTGATAAGATTATTGTAAAAGGCTATGAGAAGTTTCCGAAATCTTACTTAAAACGTTTCTTAAAGTTAAGAACAGGAAAGTCTTTCAACCTAAATGCTATTAAAGAAAAAATTGAACTATTAAACGACTTACGATTTGCTAATAAAATAAAAGACCCAGAAGTGCTTTTTACCCAAGATTCTACAACACTATATATATATGTAGAAAAAACAAAGACAAACAACTTTGATGGTTTCCTTGGCTTTGGCACTAACGAAAACACTAATAAGATTGAATTTGATGGTTATTTAGATTTACGACTGATTAACAATCTTAACTACGGAGAGACCTTAAATCTTTTTTATAAAAGCGATGAGATAGATCAACAAACAATCAATGTAGATGCTGATTTACCTTATCTATTTAGCTCTCCTATTGGGTTGCAAGTTGGCCTTAATATTTTTAGAAAAGACTCTACCTTTTTAACTGCTAAGCAATACGCAAAAATTAATTATCAAATTAATGCCCAGCATAAAATTGGAATAGGAATTAATACTACAAATTCAACAAACTTATTAGATGACGATACTGATATTTTAAACGATTACACATCTAATTATTATACATTACACTACAATTATACAAAACCTCAATTCTCTGATCCTTTATTTCCTATTAACTTTTGGTTGGATGCCTCTTCTGGCTTTGGAAACAGAGATAACAACTTAGGCACGCAAAAACAAAGTGTATTTAACATAGATGCTTACAAGATATTTAATCTTAATAATAAGAACAGTTTTTATGCACGTTTAAATGGAGCAACACTTATTTCAGACGATTATTTAGATAATGAATTATTTCGTTTTGGAGGTATCAATTCTATTCGTGGATTTGAAGAAAATAGTTTGGTTGCCAATCTCTACGGAGTTCTAAGTACCGAATACAGATATCGTTTAAGTAATGATATTTATGTACATTCGGTTTTAGATGCTGCCTATTTTGAAAATAGACTTACAAATAGCAAAGAAAAACTATTTGGTTTTGGGTTTGGACTAGGCCTACTTACCAATGCTGGCCTTTTTCGTTTAAATTATTCTAGCGGAAAAACAGAAAACAGACAATTTAAATTATCAGATTCTAAAATACATATTAGCTTAACTGCAACTTTTTAAAGAAAAACTCATGTTAAAAAAAATAATTTTCACACTCTTAATTACAATTAACGTTTCTTATTCCCAAAACACTATTGGTACAACACTTATTTCTGAAGGTGTTGCAGATGGCTACACCTTATTTAGTGCTTTTACGGAAACTTACTTAATTAATAATTGTGGAGAAATTATAAATCAGTGGTCTAGTGAGTTCCCTCCTGGCAATGCTGTTCATTTATTAGAAAATGGAAATATTTTAAGAGCTGGTAGAACTGAAAGTAGTGATATTGTTTTTGGTGGACAAGGTGGCGTTATAGAACTATTTGATTGGGAGGGCAACCTCACTTGGCAATATTTTTATGACAATTCGACAATGCGACAACACCATGACGTATTCCCTATGCCTAACGGAAATGTTCTTATTCTTGCAGTAACTAAGATTACTAATTCTGAAGCTCTACAACTAGGACGCAACCCATCACTTCTAAATGAAGACATTTTATACAATGAACAAATTATAGAAGTTACTCCTATTGGCGAGGACAGTGCTGAAATTCTATGGAAATGGAACATCATGGACCATGTTATTCAGGATTTTGATGACGAAAAAGACAATTTTGGTGATATAGCCTTACATCCCGAAAAATTAAATATCAACTTTTTAAATGGAGGTGATGGAGGTGCCAATTGGCTTCATTTTAATTCAATAAATTACAATCCTATTCTAGATCAGATTATAATAAGCTCTAGAAATTTAAGTGAATTTTATATTATAGATCACTCTACTACAACTGAAGAAGCAGCTACAGGCGAAGGAGGCATCTATAATAAAGGAGGCGATTTTCTATACCGCTGGGGAAACCCTCAAGCCTATAATCAAGGTGACGAATCAGACCGACAACTTTACGGACAACACTCTCCTCACTTTATTAAACCTGGCCTATTAGATGAAAATAAAATTTTATTATTTAATAATGGTAGAGGAAGGTTACCCTTATTTTCTGAAGCTTATATTGTAAACCCTGAAACCGATAGCCCAGGAGTATATTCTTATGATACAGGAAGTGCATATGGCCCTATATCTCCAGATTACACTTACGGAAGCTCTACGGGCGCTTTAAACTTCTACTCTGGTATACTAAGCAGTGCACAGCGCT
Organism: Winogradskyella sp. ECml5-4; assembly: GCF_036903175.1. Taxonomy (NCBI): domain Bacteria; kingdom Pseudomonadati; phylum Bacteroidota; class Flavobacteriia; order Flavobacteriales; family Flavobacteriaceae; genus Winogradskyella; species Winogradskyella sp. ECml5-4. The sequence goes on from NZ_JAYJLF010000011.1 coordinate 93,864, forward strand.
TACCAAACGGAAATACTCTAATTTGCGAAGGAATCAATGGTCGCTTCTTTGAAATCACAACGACAGAAGAAGTTGTATGGGAATATATAAATCCAATAAATACTTCTAATGGAAATATCATTTCACAAGGAACCAACCCTTCCACCTATTCTAATACCAGTTTTAGAGCACAAAAATATCATATAGATTATCCCGCTTTTACAAATAGAGATTTAACACCAAGCGCACCTATTGAATTAAATTCAAATATAACGGCATGTAAAAATTTAAGTGTTTCCAATTATGAAACACTAATAACCAAAGTGTACCCTAATCCTACAAGCGGATCCTTAAAAATAATATCAGAATTAGCTATTGATAAAATTGACGTTTATAATGTTATTGGAAAAAAAATCTATACAACTACATCTAACACTATTGATTTATATAACCAGCCAAACGGCATCTATTTTTTACAGATTTATTCAGACACCAATATTATAAGTAAAAAGGTGGCAAAAAACTAAGTTAACAAACTTGAATTAATTTGACAAACCATCTCAATTTCCGGATGGTTTTTTTTATACCTTTGCAGCATGAAGAACGAAACTACAATCTTTGGAATTAGAGCGATTATTGAAGCCATAAAATCTGGTGAAACCATAGATAAGGTTTTTATGCAGAAAGGACTTCATGGTGAATTGTTCCAAGAATTAGAACTTGCTATTCGTACTGAAGGCATTAATTCTTCTTACGTTCCTATTGAAAAATTAAATCGTCTAACTCGAGGTAATCATCAAGGAGCCGTAGCACAAATATCTCCAATTGCTTTTCATGATATTGACGACTTAGTAATGAGTGTTATTGAATCTGGAAAAACACCTTTATTCTTATTATTAGACCAATTAAGTGATGTAAGAAATTTTGGTGCCATTGTTCGTACTGCAGAATGTACAGGAGTCAATGGTATTATTATTCAGAAAAAAGGAGGAGCACCTATTAATGGAGATACTATAAAAACAAGTGCTGGAGCTATTTTTAAAATGCCTATTTGTAAAGTAGACCATATTAAAGATGCCGTTTTCCATATGCAGTCTTCAGGAATAAAAGTTATTGCTGCTACTGAAAAAGCAGACAATTATTTATATGATGTCTCTTTTAAAGAACCATGTGCTATAATTATGGGGTCTGAAGGCCGAGGAATTAATCCATCTGTTTTAAAAGTTGTAGACGACCAAGCAAAACTTCCTATACTAGGCGAAATAGAATCTTTAAATGTTTCTGTGGCTTGTGGTGCTTTTTTATATGAAGCCGTTAGACAACGCCGTTAATCTTCATTTTTTTTGAATGTATATTTGATACTGATTCTATTGTGATTATTTGAGGGCTTTTGATTATCCTCAATTTCAGATTCAACTTCTATATCTTCTTCAGGTTGAAGCTCAATAAAGTTTCCATTTTCATCAAAGTGTTTCATAAACGGATCATCCTCTTCATTATAATCTGGTTCTTCCCATTTATAACGGTCTGGTTTTGCAACTTGTTTTCTAAAAACTAATGCAAACACCAAGCCTGTAATTAATCCACTTAAATGCCCTTCCCAAGACATACCACTTTTAATAGGAAACACATACCAAATCATGCTTCCGTAAAGAAAAATAACGACTAGAGACAGAGCAATTAATCTATAATGTTTGGCAAAAATCCCTTTAAAAAACATAAAACTAACCAACACATAAACTAAACCACTTGCTCCAATATGATTTCCATTATTAGCAATAACCCATGTTAAAAGTCCTGATAATAAAATGCCAAAGCCTAGTACTTTCCATGCTATTTTATTGTAGAAATAAAACAGGGCTACACTGAGTACAAAAAGAGGAATAGAATTGTTATAAATATGATTAATGTCTCCGTGTAGAAATGGACTTGTTACAATTCCTATAAGTCCGTCAATCTTTTGAGGTCTTATTCCAAGAGCTTTTATACCACTATCTATTCTTACTTGATACCAAAACACCAGCCAAATACTGAACAAAATCATCAAAGGGTAGACAATAATACTATTAGAATATTTAAAATGTTGATGTTTGCTCATGTTATAAATCTCTTTCAATTTTGTAGCCAAAATAGGATAGTCTGCAAAATTGGCAGAAAAAGGTATTTTAAGATGAAATTAAATTAATACATCACAAAAGCATTTTGTAATTTTGAATTATGAATATTCCATTAGCAGAACGCCTTAGGCCAAAAACACTAAACGATTATTTAAGTCAACAACATCTAGTTGGCAAAGACGGTGTGCTTTATCAGCAAATTAAAAACGGTGTAATTCCTTCACTTATACTTTGGGGGCCTCCAGGTATTGGAAAAACGACACTTGCTAATATTATTGCCAATGAATCTGAACGTCCGTTTTTTAAATTAAGTGCCATCAATTCTGGGGTAAAAGACATCAGAGAAGTTATTGATAAAGCAAAAAAAAGTGGTGGTATGTTTACCACAAAAAACCCTATTTTGTTTATTGATGAGATTCATCGTTTTAGTAAATCGCAACAAGATTCACTTTTAGAAGCTGTAGAAAGAGGTTGGATTACCTTAATAGGAGCAACCACCGAAAATCCAAGTTTTGAAGTTATCTCTGCATTACTTTCTAGATGCCAAGTTTACATTTTAAATGCATTTAGCAAAACAGATTTAGAAGATTTACTTCAACGCGCAATGACTGAAGACTCTAAACTTTCTAAATTAAATATTGAATTAAAAGAGACAGAAGCACTACTTCGATTGTCTGGTGGTGATGCTAGAAAACTGCTAAATATTTTTGAACTATTAGTTGCTTCATTTGAAGGTGAAGACATTATTATCACTAATGATTTAGTGATGAAACAAATCCAAAACAAATCTGCTCGATACGACAAAACAGGAGAGCAGCATTATGATATTGTTTCGGCATTTATAAAGTCCATTCGCGGAAGCGACCCAAATGCTGCTGTGTATTATTTGGCACGAATGATTGAAGGAGGCGAAGATGTAAAGTTTATTGCAAGACGACTCTTAATTCTCGCTAGTGAGGACATTGGAAATGCCAATCCAACGGCTTTAGTTATTGCAAATAATACCTTTCAGGCGGTTTCTGTAATTGGCAATCCAGAATCTCGAATTATATTAAGCCAGTGTGTCACTTATTTAGCCAGTTCGGCAAAAAGCAATGCAGCATACGAAGCTATAAACAAAGCCCAACAATTAGTAAAAGACACTGGTGATTTATCGGTTCCAATAGCAATGAGAAACGCTCCTACCAAACTAATGAAAGAATTGGGTTATGGAGATCAATATAAATATTCGCACAGTTACGAAAACAACTTTGCAGCTCAAGAATTTTTACCACAAGAAATTGCCAATACAAAACTATATAATCCAGGAAATAATGCTCGTGAACAAGCACAGCGAAATTATTTAAAAATGCTTTGGAAAGATAAATATGGTTATTAGTGGTTTAGAACTTAATGTTCATTGCTGTTTTATCACCTAGTTCTCCATTGTTTTCAGAATAGTACCAAAATCCGTCTTCTTTAAAAACAATGGCACTCTTCCCTTTAACAATAAATACATTTTCTGCTGCAGTGCTCAGTAAAATCATAACAATTTTTGGTTCTGAATTTACCAATTGAAAACCGTTTTTAATTTCTTGGGCATAATGTAAATCTGAAAAATCATGTGTTGTAGAAACCACTTCTGTTTTAACACTTTCTACTTCTTCAGTTTTAGTTGTTTCAACAATTTTATTTTCTGGTGTTGCTACTTTAATAGTACTTTCATTTACACTTCCCGTTTCAGCATTTACAGGCTTAACCATTACGTCTGCTTTAGGAACATATTTATAATTAAAATTTTGGAAGGTTACAAAAGCATCTCTCAAAGCTAAGTTATATGCTTTTTTATATTCTTTTACTCGCGACTCTCCTATTTGAGATGTCATAACGGTAACGCCGTAACAATCTTTTAGCGAAATTAACAGCTTTGTTTTAAATATTCCACCTTTATCTTTAGTTACTTCAGCGGTTAATGCCAAACAGTGATTCTTTTTTAAATCCTCTGGGAATTCATCAACGTCACCTGCAAAAAAGGCCTCATAACCATATTTGTTAAATAGAAATTTCGTTAGAGAATTTAATTGATATTGGTCTTCTGTATTAAAAAAATCAAACTTTTGAGGTACAATAATATACTTGTAATCATTTATACTTTTTTGAGCTACACCATACCAACTCACAAGCATAAATAAAACTAAAACTACTATTTTCTTTGACATATTATTTTTTTTAAAGGTGATTAACAAGCGTTTTTAAATTGGTTATGCGTTTATATTTATGATTATTATGGGTATCCTTATAATCAAAATGAATGGTATCCATACCTATATTATGAGCTCCCTCAATATCTGCTTCTAGACTGTCTCCAATCATAACACTTTCGTGAGGTTTAGCCTTTGCCCAATCTAACGCAAAATTAAAAATTTTAGGGTTTGGCTTTTTCACTCCTACCATTTCAGAGTTTGTAACTGTTTTAAAATACGGTTTAATATTTGAAGTGGTCATTTTTTTATCCTGAGCTTCTTCAAATCCATTAGTAATAATATGAAGCTGGTATTTATCCTTCAGATAATTTAGAATTTCAAAAGTCCCATCAAACAAATGATTAAAAGTTGAAAGATGATCTATATAACTTTCAGACAAATGGTATATCATTTCGTCTTCAACTTTGACTCCTATTTTATCAAAAGTTTCTCGTAATCTCCCATACCGTAAGTTTGATTTTGTTACTTTTTCTTCTCTATATAATTTCCAATATTTAAAATTTATAGGTTCGTAAACTCTTAAAAAATCATCGAGATTTACTTCAATAGTATTCAGCTTAAATATCTTTTCAAACGTTAACCCTGAATTTTTATCAAAATCCCAAAGGGTATGATCTAAATCGAAAAACACATGTTTTATTTCGTTTTTCATTCTGATGATTCTAATATTAAATTAAATAGTGATTTAAAACCTTTCCAGCGGTCAAGATCACTAAAGCTATAATTATGAAACACAGCAACAAAAGTACCATTCACGGCTTTAACTTCGTTAATTAACTTTTGTAAATGCTCTGTTTTATCGAGCTCTGAATTGTATTTTAACAATGCATAATCTAAACACTGATACGGATTAATTTGCAACGGCGTTTGCACTTCGTAATCTAAATCGTAAAACTGAAATGGTGTACACGTACCTGCTCTAAAACCTAAGGTATCAATATAACCCATTGTAAAATCTTGATTAATTTCTAATTCTACTAAATTACGATAAGACGTAGGCAAATTGAGTTTAGAAAACGAATGACGAACCGCTTTTAAATCGGTATGTGTAATTCCTTCCATTCTAATCTTTTCCGCTTTAAGTGTCTTGATATTATTTAAAGAAAAATATGATGCTTTTATTCCAACATCGCAATAATCTGCAACCGATTTTATTAAGGATACAAATGATTTTCTATTCGTACTTATGTTTTTATCGTAGGTTGAATAATCTCCTATTAAAAACAATACTATAAATTTAAAATCGTATTTTTTTTGTTTTCTAATTATCCACTTAAAAGTATCATAAGGATCGCGTTTAAAACCCATTAAAACTAAATAACGCGTGTACGTTTGTTTCAATTTAAAACGTCCGAGGTCATTTAAAGTTCCTCCAATAGTTCGCAATAAACCTTTATGTTTAAAGTAGTAAGCCATGGGTACATCTATCACTGGCTTAACGTTATATTTACGTGTTGTAAATTTGTAATCTGGAAACCGCTCTTGCAAAACAGCTTGAAGCTTATAAGCCCAAATATCTACAACAGGTTGGTTAATAAACTCATGCTGAGACGCTAAACTTTCGGATGCTAAAAACCGACCATAATCATCCTTAACATGTGGTAAATATTCTTCGTATCTACTTAATAAATAAAAAGAGGCGGCAAAAATATCGAATGGTAAATCGCTTCGATCTCCTGTAGAGAAAAATCCTTTTGTGTTTTCCCATTGCTGTACGCTAATATCAATATCTGACAGCCCTGTTTCAAACAACAAATTATTGCTTCTTACAAACAACTCATGACTTAAAGGTTGTCTTGCGTAAGACATTTTAAGACTATCGTGTGCTATAAAATCTTCAACTTTAGACGTAAAACCAATTTCTAAACCTAAAATTCGTTTACATATATGCTTAAACGTATAAGTAACGCGAGGTGTGATTTTATGTGTATAAACGAGTAGCATAAGGCATTGCGGATTCCAAAAGTTAAAAATAACAAATTCCAACTCTAATTGCCCTAATTATATTGGTAATCCTAATTGACTTTTATTTAAAAATTTCTGATTTGGCTTTGGGAAGTTAATTTATAGCTAGGGCAAATTCCAAATTAAAAACAATAAATTCTATAGCTTTTCAAAATAACATGAGATTTAAGATTTCTAAGTTTTAGAATTTCTTAAAGACTATTTTCATCTGCGAAACTATAATAAGCATTTTCAGTAATGATTAGATGGTCTAAAACCGAAATATCTAAACTCTGAGCTGCCACTTTTAACTTTTGAGTTATCGCTTTGTCTGCTTGACTTGGTTTTAAAGTCCCTGAAGGATGATTATGACACAATATTAAGGCTACAGCTCCAACTTCTAATGCATTTTTGAGTACCAAGCGAACATCGACTAAAGTACCTGTAATACCTCCTTTACTTAATTGATTTTTCTGAATGACTTTATTCGAATTATTGAGATATAAGATCCAGAATTCCTCATGCGGTAAATCTCCAATAACAGGTTGCATGACATCAAAAACCGAACGACTCGATGTTATTTTATCTAATTGAAGTGCGTCTTCTAAGCGACGACGACGTCCTAATTCTAATGCCGCAGCAATAGTTATCGCTTTGGCTTCACCAATACCTTTAAACTCCATTAATTGTGCAATAGATAATTTACCTAAAGCATTTAAGTTGTTACCTACACTCGCAAAAATACGTTTACATAATGCTACAGCACTTTCTTCTCTGTTGCCAGAACCAATTAAAATGGCTATTAATTCAGCATCACTCAAAGACGTTTTCCCTCTGTCTCTAAGCTTTTCTCTTGGCTGATCGTCTTGTGACCAATTTTTAATTGAAAATGAAGTTAACTTCTTTGCCATGCATTAAAGATAAAAAAATTGTAAATTTAAGCGTCTATAAATGCTGAAGTAATTTAATAATCAATAGACGTAAATCTTAAAATCACAAACCTATTGTATCCTCCACAACATCACCAAGATAATGACACCAATCACATGGTTGACGTTATAAAAACCTATCCTTTAGCAACGGTTATTTCTGTACAAGACAATCAACCCGTAATTACACATTTACCTTTAATTTATAAAGAAGGCAAACTCATTGGTCATATTGATATAAACAATCCGCAAGCTAAATTATTAAAGGACAATAAGGAGGTTACTCTCATTTTTGCAGGACCAGAATGTTATATCTCGCCTAGTATTTATTCTACAGCACAACTTCCTACGTGGAACTATATTAAAGTACATCTAAAAGGTAAAGTAAAAGCTATAGAAAGTAAAGCGGCTCTAAAGCAATCCTTAATTTTAATGACTGAATTTTTAGAAGCACCAGACCATAAATACGTTTTAGACCCCAACCATCCGCGTTTAGACAAAAACCTTAACTATATTGAAATGTTTGAAATTACGATTACCAATTGGGAAGGTAAATTTAAACTCTCTCAAGACAAAAAACCAAGCGACATCAAAGCGGCTCGAGAAGAATTAGTTAGAGCCAATCAAGAAAGTATTACTCAATTTTTAAATAAAATATTCTAAACAAAAACCAATGAAGTATCTATTTACATTATTTATTATCCCTGCACTTTTATTAAACACCACAACCAATACAAACGACTTTATTGGCAAATGGAAAGGTGAAGACAAGAATGAGATTGGCTATATTATTTTTGATGATGAAGGTTATGCCGCTTTTGAAATTAATGGACAAACTATTGGTGGTAAAGAATTCTTTATGAATGGTAAAAAAGGAAAAATGACTTACACCATTAATTACGACACTAATCCAATTGAAGTTGATTTTACTATGACAAAAATAGAATCTGGTGAATCAAAGAAAATGTTAGGCATCGCAGAATTTACAGATGAAGACACTTTAAAATTTAATATAAATTTTGATGCAGCAAGACCCACTGAATTTGATGACGACTCTATTATCTTAACACGTGTTAAATAATTATAAAATACGGATTTGCGTTTTCAAAATTTGTAATTTAATCAATTGATTATCCATGATATAAAACAGCGACTTATGAAAGACTTAAAAAAAGAAGACATTAAACAAGACGTTTTCGATTTATACGATGATTACGCACATAACAAACTCAACCGAAGACAGTTTGTAGAAAAACTATCTTTATACGCTGTTGGAGGAGTTACACTATCATCATTATTAAGTTTTATGTCGCCAGATTATATCACTAATTTAATGGTACAACCAGATGACCCAAGCTTAGATTCAGATTATATAACTTATGAATCCCCAAAAGGAGGTGGTACCATCAAAGGCTTATTATCACAACCAAAGGACAATAAAACAAAATTACCTGGAGTTATTGTGGTACATGAAAACAGAGGTCTAAATCCATATATTGAAGATGTAGGCAGACGCACCGCAAAAGCAGGTTTTATCTCATTGGCGCCAGATGCTTTGAGTCCGCTTGGCGGCTATCCCGGCAATGACGACGATGGAAGAACAATGCAAAAAACACGTAACCAGCAGGAAATGCTCGAAGATTTTATTGCAGCTTATCATCACCTTAAAAATCACGACAACTGCGATGGCAATGTTGGTGTCGTTGGCTTTTGTTTTGGAGGTTGGATTTCTAATATGATGGCTGTTCGTTTACCTAACTTAGGCGCTGCAGTGCCGTATTATGGCCGACAACCAGAAGCTGAAGATGCTGTAAAGATTAAAGCGCCACTCCTACTTCAATATGGCGAATTAGATACCAGAGTTAATGCAGGTTGGCCTGCTTTTGAAAAAATCTTAAAAGCCAATGATATTGAATATACAGCTTATATCTATCCTGAAGTGAATCATGGTTTTCATAATAACACGACTCCACGTTATGATAAAGCAGCAGCTACTTTATCTTGGGAACGTACCATTGCTTTTTTTAATAAACATTTAAAATAAAGAACCTCTTACATTCATCAATATAATAAGTTAGTTTTTTGTTATTTAGCAGTCGCATAAAAACGCAACCTAAAAACACAAAACGAAATGCCGCTTACGCTATTATCTTCACCTCTACAAGGGTTTACAGACTTCCGATTTCGGAATGCCTTTAACCACTATTTTGGAGGCATTGACACGTTTTATGCTCCTTATATTCGATTTAATAAGAAATTAATAATCAAAAATTCTTATCAAATAGATTTGCAACTGGAAAATAATACTGACCTCGAAGTCATTCCACAAATTATGACCAATAGCGCTGATGAGTTTTTATTCGTGGTTGATTACATTCAGGAATTAGGCTATAAAGAGTTGAACTGGAATTTAGGTTGTCCCTATCCAATGGTAACGAATCGTGGTATGGGTTCTGGATTGATTTGCGACCCAGAAAAAATCAATCATATTCTTGAGCGTGTTCATAAAGAAACAGACATTGTGGTCTCTATGAAAATGCGAATGGGCTACGAACATCCGGAAGAAATTTTAGACACCTTCCCTATTTTAGATGCTTATCCGCTAAAGAATATTGCCATTCATGCACGTATTGGAAAACAACTCTATAAAGGAGGTGTCAATCTTGATGCTTTTGAAAAATGTATAGAAAGCACCAAGCACAAATTATATTATAATGGAGATATCACCTCTGTAGCAAAGCTAAAAGAAATGCAAACCCGTTTTCCTAGTATCGATCATTTTATGATTGGCAGAGGATTAATTGCTGATCCGTTTTTACCAAGCATGATAAAAAACGACACGACTGAATATCCAGAAAACCGATGGGATATTTTTAGAGAATTTCACGACACTATTTATCAGCAATACGATGCAGCGCTTTCTGGACCAACTCCTATAAAAATGAAAATGCAAGGTTTTTGGGAATACTTTGCGCAGTCGTTTTCTAATCCACAAAAAACCTTTAAGAAAATAAAAAAGGCCAATAATCCAAGAGCATACCAACAAGCCGTTACTGAAATATTAAAAAACGGATAAGTTTAAGTCTTATTAACTTAACTCTAAATTTCTACGCTACAATTTGCCTCTTAAAATTTTTCTTAGACCTTTGCATCTTCTAATACTAAGTTATCAAACTTAGCCCCAAAGCAAAAAACTAAAATTTCTTAATGAGGAAACATAAAGCCATTCGATTTTTAATGGTCGCTACTGTTTTATTTACACAGGTTACCTTTTTAACCATGATTGTAAACGCGCATTACGAAACCAACGCTGCCATAATTATAGCGGCCCTTGTTATCTTACTCACCATCGTGTTTGGATACCGCTACTTAGATTTACACCACGAAGATTACGCCTACGAAAAAATATCAGTCGTTATTTGGGTGCCTATTGGAGCCGTTTTGTGTTACCTCTTAAATATCCATGGAGGTTTAGGCAGTATTTTAGCCATGGGTATTGTGGGGACTTTGGCTTCATTTATACCATCGCTCAATAAAAAATCGAACTACTTACAACAACTACCAGCAAGTATCTATTGTGGTGCTTTTGTTGGGATGTCTAGTGTAGCAACCACACCATCTATTGGTTTTGTTCTTGCTGCAGGCACTTTGGCAGGTTTGTTTTTTATGATGTCTAAAAACTTATTTCTCGGTGTTGGCGGAAAACTAGGCACCATGGCATTTGCTGGTGTCATCACAGCGACTCTAATTTATTCATTAATAGCATGAATACATTTATCCTCATCATCACCGGAATTTTAGGCGCCACACTCACCTACTTTGTTAGCGAACACTTACGTCTTGGTGCTGTAAAAGCTTCTGCTTTACTCTCACTCATTGTAGGCTTGTTTTTTTATGCCTTCCCTAACCTACACAATAGCTATTTAACAGAACATTTACCTATTGTATTTGTTGGCACCTCGTTTATAGGCATGGTATCTTCTAAAACCTTAAAAAGTTACACCTTGCTTGCCATAGCAGGAAGTCTATTCACTGCGATATACATAACTAAAAACCATGTCTTTGATGGTTATGGAGGTGCACTTGGCGCACTCGCTTTTATTGCCTTGCTGACTACTATGGGTTTTGCTTTTGTAGTCTCAAACTCTACTAAAATTAAGCGTAAGGTTATTGTGGTGTGGGAGAAGGTTTTTGGCTCTGGGGAATAGGGTTTTGATTGGTTTGGTGTTTTAAACCTATTATCGATAAATTTTCTGCTTTTGATTTTGTAAATTTTAATAGTCATAAAGTATTTATGTTCAAAAATGAATTGCAAAATCATAACTTCTATAACAATTAACACCAGTAATAAGCTGATTTTCAATTATAACTTGAGAGTAAAAAATATAAAATTGTTAATATCTTGTTACACTTTTTAATTAAACAATTAGCTTATAATCAGGAAATCGTGTTAAATTTGTCAAAAAAATAAACCCACAAGTTGATTTAATGAAAATAATTAATACATTTGCAATAGTAAAAGATAGTTTACTTTCGGTTCAATATGAAACTGAAGACTTACATGAATTTGCTAAATGTTTTGAATTATGGAACGACCCTATCTACTTAAGAGAGTTTTTCGAAAAAAACAAAGAAGACTTAGACAATGAATTTTGGAATGGCATAACTATTGAGGAAGCAATTATTAAAACCCGAGAAGATGCTAGTCTTTTTGAAGAAGAATTACTTTATATAGCTGAAACCGGAAAAACTGAAAGACTTGAAACATTATCTACATTATTTGAACCCTTATCAAAAGGGATTATTGAAGAAAACTTTGAAAAAGACAAAGCTAAAGGGGTAAAAAGACGAAGTTGGCTACGTATATATGCCATAAGAATTGAAGCTAACTTATTTGTTATTTGTGGTGGAGCAATAAAACTTACAGCAACAATGAATGAAAAACCCCATTTACTATTAGAATTAGAAAAGTTAGAATTCACTCGAAATTATCTACAAAATGGAGAAGACGAAAATTTAGATTTCGTTGAATTGAATTGAATTAAATCAACCAAACAAATACTAATGAGTATTAAAAACATAAAAAACAGACTTCTAGAATCTTCAAAACAAGACAATATTTGGGCTGAAAGAGCAAAGTACAGAAAAGAAAATAAAGCTTGGCTTGATATTTCTTTTGCAATAGCTGTAAAGGTTATGTCTGCAATTAAAACAAATAAAACTTCTAATACTTTTCCAAAAACTCAAAAAGAGTTGGCACAAGCATTAGGTTGTTCACCACAGTACGTTAACAAAGTTTTGAAAGGAACAGAAAACTTACAATTAGAAACTATCACTAAAATTCAACAAATTTTAAATATTAACTTAATTGAGGTCCCCGAATTTCAAACAACGGTTCATGTTCAAGTTGAGCAATATAAAGAATACAATAAATCTGATGAATCAGTAAACGTAGAATCAAGTCTTTCAAATTATGAAGAATTGTTCGGAGCATATTCTTATGAGAATGAACCAGATTGTTATCTAAAATTAGTTGCATAATGGCAGAAGAAAAAAATAAAGTTGGCTTTGCATTAAAAAAAATCACAACTGAACAGTTTGCTATTATTGAATCCTCTTATAAAGAAAGTGAAATTGTAGAATTAAAAGCTGGATTAAAGTTTGGGATTAATTTTGATAACCATATTATTTCAGTTGTTTTTTCAACAAGTCTAATTCAAGAAAAGTCACCTTTTTTACTCATTGCAGTTGGCTGTCATTTCAATATAAACATCGAAGCTTGGAACAGTTTCTATAATGAATCAAAAACTGAATTAATAGTACCAAAAGGTTTTATTAGTCATTTAGTAATGTTAACTATTGGAACAACTAGAGGAGTTCTGCATAGCAAAACAGAAAACACACCATTTAATAAGTTCTTACTTCCTACATTAAATGTCAATGAATTAGTTAAAAAAGATGTAGTTTTTAAAGCTGATAAAACTAAATAAGAAACAACTTTAACTCTCTAAAAACGGAACTTTCTAATTTCTAAAACTCAGAAAAAACTGCTTTTAAAACCTCATATCAAAACGTCTTGTTAAACCTTCCTCATACGTCTAATTAATCCATATTTTTGCATATTGAAAATCGAGAATTATGCAAGACAATAAAACCCTAAATTACATAAAAGACGTATTAAAAAATAGGCCTTCAGACTGGTTAGGTCTAACCACGCATCGTTTAGATATTTACAACGAGAAATTAGCTAAAACACAGTTTTTAGATGAGTTTGAGTTGTTATTTAATGCTAATAACACGGAACCATCGGCATTACGTGAATTACCAACCGCTTACGATTATATTCGTTTAGGGCATCCCTTATCTTGTATTCTAGAATGGGCCATCGCCAACTTACACGGACTACAACCAGAACAGGTGATTAGTTTTTCGTCACAAACGGTTCCTGTGTTGTCTATTTTGAGAACTAACTTATTAGAAGACAAAAAGACCCAAATAGTATATACAGGCGAACTTCCAGAATTTTTCGATGCAGATAGCATCAAGCAGGTTTATGGTTATAATTTCGATGTCATAAAAGTGGATAGCGCAGATGCTATTTTAGAGTTTAAAGGCAGTACTGTTTTTATCTCGCAACAAGAGGATATTTCACATCTTGAGGACAATGTAAATATTGATTTTTATATCAATCTTCACGCACATCTTGGAAGTGTACTCATCGTTAATGGCAGTCACAACGACCATTATATTTCAGACATTCAGCATGTGAGACGTCGCGAAACAATTGCCATGACTCCTGCCAATTGTCTAGTGGCTTTAAAAGCGTTAACCGAACAGACTCCGATTACCAATGAAGACAGTGACTTTGAAGCAAATAAAGCAAGTGTTTTAAACTCCATTAAGGAGATTAATGGGACAACGTCTCAGCCTTTAGTCGGTTCTAGCGGATTGTCGGTGCAGTATGCCATTATGATGGGCTTGGTAGACTATTCCTTAGAACACCATAAAGGCAAAGCGATTAAATTTGTGGTACCACCAAATTGTTATGGAGGCACCAATGACCAAGCCAGACGTGTTGCGGCCTGTTTAGATCATGTGGAAGTGGTTGATTTACCAGTAGATGGTGATAATGATATGGTGCAAAGTATCCATACTGTTTTAGACAAAATTGCCCACGACGATGCCATTCCTTATATCATTGCAGAAATCCCAACCAACCCACGTGTTGAAGTTCCGGATTTACAAAAATTAAAAGAAGCTTTAAGCAAAGAACGTAAAACGGCTTCTGGAGACATCGCGATAGATCCTGTGTTTATATTAGATCAAACCTTTTGTCCGAATGTGCACTTTTTAGGTGAAGGTGAAATATTATCTTCAGTACGTACGATTTCTTATGCGAGTGGTTCTAAATTCCCGAGTGGTGGAAAATGTACAGCGGGTTATATTGTAGGAAATGCTAAAGTAGATGCTTTAATGGATAAAATTGCATTACATCTCACGCTTTGCGATAATGAGGCGACTGCGCTTCAATACGAGATATTGGCTAAGCAATTACCATCTATGAATCAGCGTATTGCGGAGGCTTATAAAAATACACGTGAGTTTGTGAATTTTATTCATGACACCTTACCAGAAGCGAAAATCAATTTTGTTTCAGAAGAATTGGCAGCACAAGGGTTTACTCCTTCGGTGTTTTCATTAGACCTTCCAACCAAAGGAAATACTCCTGAAGAAAAAGAAACTTATAAACGTGCTTTAAATCACAGATTAATCAATTTAATGATTACCGAAATCCCTAACGAAAGCAAGTATTGCGTGAGTTACGGACAGTTAAAAGGCTGTTATTGGACCATTCCTGCAACCTCAACACAAGGTACTACCAAAGAAGGTGACAAAGATTATATTGCACGTGTGTCCTTATCTCCAGATTTAGATTTGGAAAAGCATAAAGCAGTGTTTTTAGAATTTGTTTCTAAGATTTAAGAATCACTGAACCTGTCCTAGCACATCATTTCGAGTGTTTATTGATTCGAAGTGCAACAAAGAATACATGAATGTATCGAGAACTATTAGATTGACTAAAGGTTCTCGGTACATTTTTTTTTAAGACTAAATTATTCACTAGTTGTTATTCTGAGGGAAGCATAACCGAAGAAGCTGTATCTACGATTAACATCTTGGGTAATTGAAATGCTTCGCTCTATTCTGAATGACAGCAGTACTCAAAAGATACTTTCCCTTATAATATATCTAACATTTAAGCTAATGTGACAAATGTCACATTTTAACCCAAAAACCCATCGTAAATTTACGATAAGAGCTATGAAAAGAAGTTTAGAAACCATAGAGTACCAGAAAAACACCGAAGCCTTAGCCAAATTTGCTAAAGCATTAGGACATCCAACACGGATTGCCATATTGAAACATCTCAAAAATCAATCGTGTTGTTTCACAGGAGATTTAGTAGATGTCTTTCCGTTGGCACAATCTACAGTATCTCAACATTTAAAAGAATTGAAAAATGCGGGTTTAATTCAAGGCGAATTAAAATCACCTAAAATAAAGTACTGTATTAATCACGATAACTGGAAAATTGCAAAAGCATTGTTTCAAGATTTTTTTTGATTGATATTTTTTTTCAAAACCTATCGTCTATTGGCGATAAACAAATAACTGTATTATGAGTAAAGTAATTAAAATATTAGGAACTGGATGCCCAAAATGTAAATCAATGACCAATGTGGTTAAAGACGTCGTTAAAGAACACAACATTGATGCTACTATTGACAAAGTTGAGGACATCATGGAAATTATGAAATTCAACATTATGACAACTCCAGCTTTAGTCATCGATGATGTTGTTACCATAAAAGGCAGAGTCCCTTCAAAAGACGAAGTATTGAAACTTTTAAATTAAAATGAACGGTTATGAATTATCAAATCAAAGCCTCTTCCTTATCTAATGAAGATGCTATTATTCATATCAAAGCATCAGATATAGATTTTGGCACAACGGTTAAAACCGCTGAAGTTTTACCCAATCCTGCCGAATTATTCTTAGGTTCATTTGCAGCTTGTATGCTTAAAAATGTGGAACGTTTTTCTACTATGATGAAATTTAGCTACACCAAAACAACGCTTAATGTTAGTGCTACACGTCTCGAAAATCCGCCACGAATGGAAAACATCAATTATGATTTAACCATTTACACCAAGGACGATAAATTGAATGTGGAATTATTAAAAAAGAATATTGAAAAGTTTGGAACTATTTACAATACTATCAAATTATCCTGTTCTATTTCTGGTACCATTAAAACCATAAAAAATGTTTAATTGGTTACAACATTTTGCCGATTGGTTCATCTATTCTGTCTTAGGCATTGGTGCCGAAACCCATTTAGGAGTGGCACTCAATTTCTTTGTGTACGATACGCTTAAAATTCTGATTCTGCTTTTCGTTATCGTTTTTATCATGGGCATTGTAAATGCTTATTTCCCCATTGAACGCCTTAAAGATTATCTGAACAAAAAAAAGCTTTACGGTTTAGAATACTTTTTCTCTTCCGTTTTTGGAGCCATAACACCGTTTTGTTCCTGCTCTTCGGTACCATTATTTATTGGTTTTGTACAAGGCGGCATTCCCTTAGGTGTCACTTTTTCGTTTTTAATCACCTCACCATTAGTAAATGAGGTTGCGGTAGCCATGTTTATAGGTATGTTTGGTGTAAAAGCCACATTAATTTATGTCGCTTCAGGTATTTTATTAGGTACGATTGGAGGTTGGCTTCTTGGTAAATTTAATCTTGAACCCTTACTATCCGATTGGGTAAAACAGATTCTCAAAAATAAAATGCAACAAGCCCAATTTGAAGAAGAACACAAAACGTTTTACCAACGCTTACCTGAAATTACAAACGGAGCTTGGGATATTGTAAAAAGCGTTCTACTGTATGTGATTATTGGTATTGCTATTGGTGCAGCCATGCATGGCTATGTTCCAGAAAACTTTTTTAGTGCGTATTTAGGAGGTGGCGAATGGTGGACCGTTCCTATTGCCGTATTAGTTGCCGTACCAATGTATGCCAACGCAGCAGGTATTGTGCCTGTGATTCAAGTTTTTGTTGCTAAAGGAGTGCCTTTGGGTACAGCTATCGCTTTTATGATGGCAACCGTAGGTTTATCTATTCCTGAAGCCACCTTGCTAAAAAAAGTAATGTCCTTAAAATTGATTGCCATCTTTTTTGGTGTTGTTACGCTTTGTATAATACTTTCAGGTTACGTCTTTAACATCTTATTATAAATCTACACAGAAATGGTAATAGATAATTAAATCATTGGTGTGTTTTATAACAGGCTTGTATGATGTTATTATTTTCATCGGATTATTACAACAAACACTATTCCTTATTTTTAATGCGTTCAACTTCTATACAAGACAATGCTACATAAGAAGATAAAGATTATATTGCACGCTGCGTTGTCGTATGCTATAAGTTTTAGCATTTTTCATAAGCATGTTTCTTTGTGATTTATGGAGAGCATACAGCATATTTGGTTACGCTTCTTAATGACAAAACATATAATAAGAGAATTGAAATGGAAATTTTAGAGTGGATACAAGATTGGTTCAAAAGTAATTGTGATGGAGACTGGGAAAAAGGTGAAGTGATTCAGATTACCACATTAGACACACCAGGTTGGGAAGTTGAAATTGATATCTCTAAAACATCTATAGCCAATTTAGAAATCAAATGGATTCTTAACGAAATCAATAGACAAGATTGGTATGGTGTAAAAGTTGAAAATTCAAAATTCTTCGCAGCAGGTGATGCTAGCAAACTTATTTTCTTGTTAGATCTATTTAAGCAGATGATTGATAAGATTGAGAATGAATAATAGTATATAAACGTATTCAAAGCGTTCGATAATTGGAAAATAAAAGTCTCTGTATATTTATATACAATAACCAATTAGAGAAACAAAAAGATATTTGACTTGCAAGTAGATATAAAAACCCACAGAATTACATGTTACAAATGCATGAGACCTTCAAGCACATGTATTTGTAAACATATTAGTCCATTTCAGACTAAGACGCGCTTTATTATTCTTATGCACCCAAAGGAGTACAAAAAAGAAAAAAACGGCACGGGATATATGACTAATCTTCAACTTGAAAATTCGGAAATTATAGTTGGTATAGATTTTACCAATAATAAACGTGTGAATGACATACTCTCTAATGAAAAAAGTGCTTTCTTACTTTATCCAGGAAAAGATAATTTCAACTTATCCATAAGAAAAAGTTCTGAAATAAATTCTTTTATGGGTGGCACTCCACACATCTTCATTCTTGATGGTACATGGCCTTGCGCTCGCAAAATGCTTAAATTAAGTAAGAACTTGCAAAAACTAAAGAGAGTGAGTTTTGATAATAAAATAAAATCAAAATTTATTATTAAGCAGCAACCAGAATCGCTTTGTTTGAGTACTATTGAGTCCGTTTATACGGTTTTAAATTTACTTAAAGAAGGTAACGTAGAACAATGCGAAACAAAGGACTTCCTTATTCCTTTTGAAAAAATGATTGATTATCAGCTCGACTATATTCTAAACCCAAATAGTAAAAACTATTGTCCAAAGGCAAACAGAGACATTAGTCCTAAGAACATCTATAAGACAAATACGCAAAGAAATACTATTTTTGAACAAGAAGAGATCTAATTACTAAATAGATAATAGCGCTTTAAAAAAGTGCTTTCACCTCATCAAAATCCAAACCACCATAATTACCCGAACTCATTAATAACAAACTCTTATTATCAAATTTTTGAGAGAACAAGAAGTTTTTAAAGTCTTCTGGATTAGTATAAATGATTAAATCATCGCGCTCAAAAGCATTTGCAATTTGTGTTTCTGTAACTTCTTCTAGTTTCTTAATTTCTACAGCATGTGGAGAATAGAACACAACAGCAACATCTGCAGCATCTAAAGCTCCTTTATATTCTTTTAGGAATTCGGCATTAAGGCTACTATAGGTATGCAATTCTAAACACGCCACTAAAGTACGATCGCTGTATTGTTCTTTTACCGCTTTGGTTGTGGCTTCTACTTTACTTGGAGAGTGTGCAAAATCTTTATAAGCTACGCTTGTCTTAGATTCTGCAATTTTCTCTAAACGTTTGCTTGCTCCTTTGAACGTAGAAATGGCTTCGTAGAAATCATCTTCATCGATGCCCATATGTTGGCAAATCCATTTGGCACCAGCTAAATTATTTAAGTTATGCGCTCCAAAAACTTCAATTGGCATTGGACCCTCTGGAGTTTCTAATAATGTTTCTCCATCTTCAACCGTGTATTCTGGAGTTTTGTAAGCTATTTTTCGAATCTGATTTTCTGAAGCTTCCACTACACGTTTGACTTCAGGATCTTCTTCGTTATAATTAATACTTCCACCTGTCACAATAGAATCTACAAAGATGCTAAACTGCTCCACGTAGTTTTCATACGTAGGAAACACATTAATATGATCCCAAGCAATACCACTCAACAACGCAATATTTGGTTTGTACAAATGAAATTTTGGTCGCATATCTATAGGCGAACTTAAATACTCATCACCTTCTAACACCATAAAATCATTGTGCTCTGTGAGTTTTACCATCACATCAAAACCTTCAAGCTGTGCACCAACCATATAATCCACATCTCTATTATGATAATGCATCACGTGCAAAATCATAGAAGTAATGGTTGTTTTTCCATGACTTCCGCCAATAACCACACGTGTTTTATTTTTGGCTTGTTCGTATAAAAATTCTGGATAACTATAGATTTTTAAACCGAGTTCCTGAGCCTTTAATAGCTCCGGATTATCTGCTTTCGCATGCATTCCTAAAACTATCGCCTCTAAATCTGAAGTGATTTTTTCAGGATACCAACCAAAAGCATCTGGCAATAAGCCTTTAGCTTCTAATCTCGATTTTGAAGGCTCGAAAATGGTATCGTCGCTTCCTGTAACTTTATAACCTTTATTGTGAAGTGCTAAGGCCAAATTGTGCATTGCTGCACCACCAATAGCGATAAAATGTACGTTCATAGTATCCTTAAATGTATACCGTAAAAATACTATAAGTTTTTTGAAATGAGAATTTATCAAACAAGGTTCTCGATACGATTTTCTCGTTCCACAAAAATCACTTGCACTGACACAAAAACGAAATACGAAACATAATCTATACGTCAGTACGAATGTTTCTTAATTCAAAGTAAAAAAAAACAAATAAATGTATTGAGAA
The DNA here is from genome assembly GCF_036903175.1 of Winogradskyella sp. ECml5-4. Classification (NCBI taxonomy): domain Bacteria; kingdom Pseudomonadati; phylum Bacteroidota; class Flavobacteriia; order Flavobacteriales; family Flavobacteriaceae; genus Winogradskyella; species Winogradskyella sp. ECml5-4. The sequence goes on from NZ_JAYJLF010000011.1 coordinate 114,377, forward strand.
GAAGGTATAAATTAAATCGTCTCCTTAAATTCCTTAAACACATCAATATCAGGTAAGCCTGAAATCGCTTTATTTATCCAAACTAAAGCTTCAGTTTTATTATTCTTGTGTTTATAGATTTGTGCTAAGCGATAATAAGCCCATTCTTTAGGCACACCATCTTTTGCCGAATGGTTAGACAAATACGTTTTAAGGCATTTTTCACCTTTCTCTAATTGAATATTATAATCTGCGCACACCTTACCAATTTGATAGTGCATTGCGTTACGCTGGTGTTTATCTTTAGCTTCTTCTAAATTACCTATAGCTTTTTCTGGCTGTTCTTGTCCTTCGTAAAATTCAGTTAACTTTTCATAACACGTTACAGAACCACCCACTTTTATAGCTAATCTATAATATTTTTCGGCAAGCTCTGGTTCGTCATCATATTCATAAACATAGCCTTTAGCTAAATAACCATCAACTTTAGATAATTCCTCTAATTGTTCTGCATACATTAAAGCTTTAGAAAAACTTCCTCCAACAATACCAGGAAGCGAAACATACAATTCTACCAAAGCCCAACGTGTGTCAATATGTTGGGGATCCAGTTGAGCTGCTTTTAAAAATGATTGTTTAACATCTCCAATAATGCCAAGCGCTTTAATTTTACTTATACTCAAGGCTTTCATTCCCAAAGCACCTCCATACTTATAGTGATAATTAGCATTATTTGGTCGTTTTTGCTTTAAAATTTGATATTGCGCAATAGCCTTATCCCATTTTTTCTGATGGCCATAAGCATCACCTAAAAGTTCGATTCCTTTTAAGTCGTTTGGATTTGACTCTAAAAATGCAGTCATTTCATTTTGAGCCTTTACAAATTGCTTTTTAGCTATAAACGCTTCCGCATTCGCTATTGAAGTTTGTGAATAACAGAACGACGACAGCATTAAAACAAACAAATATCTAATCATATAATTATTAAATCTTTAGACAAAAATACAATTTAATAACGCTCGGTTTCCTCAACAAATTGTTAACTTCACTCATCTAAATAAGACTTTTACTCATTAGACCTTTTTTTGGAATACCTTTTGAAGGTATTTTGTAGAAAATGATCACAGTTAAACTAAAGATTACCACATTTACGGAAAACACTATGAAAAACTATATCTCTATACTCATGCTCATTTGCTTTGCTTCTTTTTCTAATGCTCAAAATGAATTTGAAAATCAATGGAAAGAAGTGGATAAGCTCGAAAGCGAAGGCCTTACCAAAAGTGCTTCTGATCTGGTTGAAACCATCTATCAAAAAGCGATTAAAACCAAAAACACTCAACAACGTATCAAAGCATTATTGCATATTAGTAAATATATGCTCATCCTTGAAGAAGATGCACAACTCAACATCGTAAATCGTTTTAAATCTGAAATTGAGTCTTCAAAAAGTAATGTAACTAAGCCCCTATTGGAAAATATGCTAGCAACCATGTATTGGCAATATTTTCAGCAAAATCGCTACCAATTTTATAATCGTACCAAAACGTCTCAAAAAGTGAGTGATGATTTTAGAACATGGGATTTACAAACTTTATTTAGTGAAATTCACACCTATTTTCAACGTTCACTTAGCAAGGACACACTACTTCAACAAGAATTATTAACTAATTATTCTACACTTTTAATTGAACAAGACAACTCTAAAGATTATCGTCCAACATTATACGATTTACTAAGTCATAATGCACTAAACTTTTATAAAACAGACGAAAATAGTATTACACAGCCTGCATACAAATTTAGTATTGATAACAAAGCATTTATTTCAGATAGTGAGCGTTTTATCACTATAGATTTATCATCTAAAGACACATTATCACTTCAACGCAATGCCTTAAAAATCTATCAAAATTTAATAAAGTTTCATAAAAAGAATAAAGCGACTAAAGCTTTTGTAGAAATAGACATTGAACGACTAAATTTTGTAAAACAACATGCTGTATTTTCTAATGTAGACCATTTACTTCTGGAAACTTTAAGGTCTAAATCAAACGCATTAGCATCTTCTGAATTATCGACTTTATATGATTTTGAAATTACTACAGTATATTATACACAAGGCAACTCTTACAATAACACTATTAAAGACAGTGAAGACAACACCAAAAACCGCTGGAAACTAAAAGAAGCACTACAACTTTGTAATTTGGCAATTTCTAAATTCCCAAATAGTGTTGGTGCTCTAAAATGCAAGGTTTTAATTGAGCAAATTCAACAAGCTAATTTACAATTACAGACTGAAGAATTTATTAGTAATAACTCTCCTTCAAAAATCTTAGTGACCTATAAGAATTTAGACGCTTTAGATTTTAAAATATATAAAATTTCACAAAACCAATTAGAACGTTATAATCAAATTTACAGAGCGAAAGAGAAGCGTGATTTTTTCAACAAACTGAATCCTGTTGAAACATTTTCAAGAGCATTAAAAACCGAAGGAGATTATCAAAGTCACAGCACAGAAATTGTATTACCACATCTAGAAAATGGTCTATACTTAATTAAAACAAATACAAATTCTGAACATGACGTTTTTGCAACAGCCCATATTCAAGCTACAAATTTAGCATTGGTTGAAAGCTCAGAAAACGACACGCATTTGTATCAAGTTATCCATAGACAAAATGGTAAGCCTTCAGCCTATGCAGAAGTTGAATTATCGTATGCAAACAACAGAAATAATAGGCGTTCAACAAAGTACTTTACAACAGACCGTTTTGGTAAGTTCGAATTTAAAAAGAACACCAACTACTATAGAGATGTTCAAATTAAGGTTAAAACTAAGGATGAGACGGGTTACTTTGGAGACTTCTATATTAATAGAAAATACGACCAAAACAAAAATAACGACACACAATACCGCAACTTTTTATTCACAGACAGAAGTATATACAGACCAGGCCAAACCGTTTATTTTAAAGGTATCGCAATCAAATCTAAAGACGGAAAAACGGAAGTATCAGCTCATGAGGTTTCAAAATTAAGATTGAAAAATGTGAATGGTGAAGTTATAAGCGAACTTTTATTAAAAACCAATGCTTTTGGTTCAGTACATGGTGAGTTTGTTTTACCTAATGATGGCTTAACTGGTAATTTTAGCATTGATATGTTTTCACATAGTTACGGCTACACATACATTTCTGTTGAAGAATACAAACGACCGAAGTTCAAACCAGAATTTCAACCCATTACAGAAACTTACAAAGTAAACGATAGCATTACGGTAAACGGAACGGCAATCGCTTTTGCAGGTAGTAATATTACAGATGCTAAAGTAGCATATCGTGTAAAACGAAATGTAAGATTTCCGAGTTGGTATTATTGGAGACGTCCCTATTTTAATGCGGAAGCTCAAGAAATCACTTTTGGAGAGACCAAAACAAATGCTAAAGGAGAATTTGAAATTACATTTAAAGCACTTCCTGATGAAAGTGTTTCTAAAGACAATCTTCCTGTTTTTAATTATGAAATCACAGCAGATGTAACAGATATTAATGGCGAAACTCGTTCTACATCTACCATTGTTAATGTTGGTTACCATGCCATGACACTCAATATAGTTGCTCCACAGAATATTGATAAAGCTCAAAAAGACGTTGAATTCACTTTAACGTCTCAAAATCTTAACGGACAATTTGCACCAGCAAAAGGACAATTAAAAATATATAAACTAAAGGCGCCAAATCGTGTTTTAAGAACAAGACCTTGGCAAGCCCCAGATTACCAAACACTTTCTGAAGCTGAATTTAAAACACTATTCCCTAACGAACCTTATAATAATGAAGAGCAATTAACCAATTGGGCAAAAGGCGACGAAGTTTTTAGCACCGAATTTGATACCGAAAAAGAAAAAAACATCATCTTAAAAAGGTTAAGTAAATGGGAATCCGGCCAATATATTATTGTCGCAGAAAGCCAAGATAAATTCGGACAACCCATAAAAGACCAAGTCTTTACATCGTTATTTAGTGATAAAGACAAGACCATAGCAGATAACCAAATCTATGAAGCACAGTTAGATAAAGACACTTACGAAATTAATTCGATGGCAAAATTAACCTTAGGTTCTGCCGCTGAGAACATCACAGTTACCGTAGAAATTGAAAAGGACAACACAATTATAATGACACAGTTAGTCCAACTCAACAATTCTAAAAAAACAATTAGCATTCCTGTAACAGAAGGTGATTTAGGCGGCTTTACAGTACACACGTCATTTGCCGCTTTTAACGAATATAAATCTCAAAGTTTTAATATCAATGTACCTTACCCGAGTACTGCTTTAGACATTGAAACCACCACTTTTAGAGATAAATTACAACCAGGACAAGATGAAACTTGGAGTTTTAAAATTAAAGGACCAAAAGGAGATAAAGTATCTGCAGAATTATTAACCAGTATGTATGATGCCTCTTTAGACGAATTTAAAGGGCACCATTGGAGTTTTAATCCCATAAGCAATCCTACTTATTATGGAAGAATAAACAAAAATTCTAGACAAAGTTTTGGTAATACTAATTTTAAATTATTCAATAATTTTAATCGTTCTAGCTATTATCCAAACCAAAGACGCGATGCATTAAATTGGTTTGGGTTTTATTTTGGGAATAATCACAGGTACTTAAGTAGAAGTAAAAGACTTTCTTCGCCAGAAGCCGTGGCAATGGTTTCTGATTCTGCTGAACTTGAAGAAGTCGTGGCTGTTGGTTATGGAACAAAAGCTGATCCAGAATATCAATTCACTAGCAACAAAACAAAGATGGTTCCTGACTCTACTTCGATACTAGGAGCAACACATATGGAAATACATGGATTACCAGAAGAAAACATCCAAATAAGAAAAAACCTAAACGAAACCGCGTTCTTCTTTCCACAATTACAAACCGACAAGGAAGGAAATGTGAGCTTCAATTTTACAGCACCAGAAGCCTTAACCAAATGGAAGTTACAATTATTGGCACACACTAAAACTCTAGAAAGTGCCGTAACAAAATTAGAAACAGTGACGCAGAAAGAATTAATGGTGATACCAAACGCACCACGTTTTTTAAGAGAAGGAGATCAAATTACAATTAGTACTAAAATTGCAAATCTTACCGACAATGAATTATCTGGAATGGCTCAATTGATATTAACTGATGCTGTGACCGGGAAATCCATTGATGCAGAACTTTCAAATTCTAGTAACACCTCTCCTTTTGTAGTTGATGCCAAAGGCAATATGCAAGTTTCTTGGAATTTAGAGATTCCGGAAGGTATACAAGCAGTACAATATAAAATTATTGCTAAAGCTGGCGATTTTAGTGATGGTGAGCAAAATGCCTTACCTGTTTTATCTAACAGAATACTAGTTACGGAAACGCTACCAATGTGGATACGTTCTAATCAAACAAAAACATTCACTTTAGATAAACTGAAGAATACTACCTCAACAACACTGAGTCATCATAAATTAACTTTAGAAATGACATCGAATCCAGCGTGGTATGCTGTGCAAGCCCTACCTTATTTAATGGAATATCCTTATGAGTGTAATGAGCAGACATTCTCGCGTTATTATGCCAATGCATTAGCACAACACATTGTACAATCGAATCCAAGAATTGAAGCTGTTTTTAACCAATGGAAATCGACTGACGCATTACTTTCAAATTTAGAAAAGAACCAAGAATTGAAATCATTATTGATTGATGAAACCCCTTGGTTACGTGATGCACAATCTGAAACCGAACAGAAGAAACGCATTGCCTTATTATTCGACCTAAATAAAATGAATAACGAATTGCAATCTGCCATGAGAAAACTAAAGAACAACCAACACAGTTCTGGTGCTTGGCCTTGGTTTAATGGTGGTCGTGATAATCGATTTATTACCCAACATATTATTGCTGGTTTTGGGCATCTTAAGAAACTAAATGTCGCACAGAATAACAGCGAAGAATCTATGATTCAAAATGCTTTACGATATTTAGATGCAGAATTTATTCAAGAATATAAAAACATCAGAAAGTACAACAAGGATGCTGATTTAAGCAAGGATCATTTGTCGCATACCCAATTGCATTATTTATACACGCGAAGTTTTTATCCTGAAATAACTCCTTCTAAAGAGGTTCAAAATATTATGGATTATTACCAAGGACAGATTCAGAAATATTGGTTATCGCGTTCATTATACGCGAAAGGCTTAATGGCTTTAACCATGCACAGAATGGATGACGAGAAAATTGCTGGTAAAATTATAAAGTCGTTAAAAGAAAACAGTATTACTTCAGAGGAATTAGGCATGTATTGGAAAACCAACACCAACTCATGGCACTGGTACCAAGCACCAGTTGAAACACAAGCCTTAATGGTGGAAGTGTTTTCGGAAATTGGTACAAGTATACAAAGCGAAGCAAAGAATCTCGAGGTTGTAGACAATCTAAAAATATGGTTACTTAAAAACAAGCAGACCAACAGTTGGAAAACGACTAAAGCAACAACCGAAGCCGTTTATGCATTATTATTACAAGGAAGTGATTGGCTTAGCGTTACAGAACAAGTAGACGTTAAAGTTGGTAATGAAACTATTTCACCTTCAACATTAGAAAACGTAAAAGTAGAAGCTGGCACAGGGTATTATAAAACCTCTTGGAATGGTTCTGAAATTAAACCAGAACAAGCCGATGTTACCATTACTAAAAAAGGTGAAGGCATTGCTTGGGGAGCTTTATATTGGCAATATTTTGAAGATTTAGACAAAATAACTTCAGCTGAAACTCCTTTAAAGTTAAGTAAAAAGTTGTTCTTAAAATCGAATACCGATAAAGGTGAAGAAATCACCGAAATCACCTCAGCAAGTCAATTAAAAGTAGGGGATTTAATTAGAGTTAGAATTGAATTAAGAACCGATCGCACTATGGAATTTGTACATCTTAAAGACATGCGCGCTGCTGGTTTAGAACCTGTAAATGTATTATCGCAGTACAAATGGCAAGATGGTTTGGGGTATTATGAAAGCACCAAAGATGCGGCCACCAATTTCTTTATGGACTATTTACCAAAGGGGGTTTATGTCTTTGAATATGATTTACGAGTGAGTAATGCAGGTAATATGAGTAATGGTATTAGCACTATTCAGAGTATGTACGCACCAGAGTTTAGTAGTCATAGTGAAGGCGTTAGAATTTCAGTAAACTAACAGTTAATATTCTAAATTTAAAAAAAGAGGTTTCTAATTAAAACCTCTTTTTTTTTTATATTTTACTTATCCTTTACTTGGAGGCGTGGTAGGCCTTACTTCTATTTTACTTGGTAGAGTTCTTGGATTCATTTTTAATAAATCAATGACCAATTCACCAATATCTTCACTTTGAATTTTCCAAGCTTGTTCATCGTTTGGCACATTACCATTAAAATGCGTCGATACAGAACCAGGCATGATTGTACTTACTTTAATTCCGTATTGTCTTAAATCTAGCATCACTGCCTGTGTAAATCCTGTTACACCAAATTTACTCGCATTGTATGCAGAACCACTAGCAAAGAAGTTAGCGCCAGCTAAACTTGAAATGGTAATATAATAACCTTTTGATTTTTTGAGTTCCTGAACACTAGCCTTAATAGAATTAAACACTCCAGTAAGATTTGTATCAATGGTGTCATTCCACTGTTCTGTTGTTAAATCCTCAATACTTGCAAAATGCCCCAAACCAGCATTAGCTATAACAATATCTAACTTGCCAAATTTTGACACTGCTTGTTGTACGGCTGCTTCCTGACTATCTAGTCGTCTTACATCGGCTTCAACTCCTATTATAGCATCTAATTTATTTGTTTTTGCTGCCAATTCTTGAGCTGCACTTTCAGCTGAATTCTGATGCCTACTCGTTATAACTACTTTTACTCCTTTATTTAATAATGCTTCTGCAACACCATAACCTATACCTTTTGTACCACCTGTAATAAGTGCTACTTTTCCTTTTAATGCTTCCATTTCTTTTGAATTTCAGTTGACACCAAAATTACAAAACACTGAAACAACGTTGAAGTTAAAACTGTTATGAAAATGATAAAATTACTTTTCTAACTTAGGAGGATAGCTTGCAAAAATTTTTTCCACTAAAGCCTCAAACTGTGCCTCGCGTTTCTCTGGTGTTGCATTAGGATTATAACTACTTTCACTCACAGCTTGCCAAAACATTCCTGTTTTAGAATCATCAACAAATTCAATAACAATTTCTCGCGTTTGCTTATTCATTCCTACAGGAATTCCTATAGCAACTCCACCTCCAACGTGTCCGCCACCTCCTCCAACACCAATACCAACATTACTTTGGTTTCGGCTTTGGATATCTTGACTTTGTATATCGATATAAAAATCAGGGTAATCTGATTTTAATAACCCCATTGTTTTGAGCTTTTTATCCATAGCTCTGATTAAGCGTTTCGTATCTAATTCGCTTAAACCCGTTTTCATGTCATCAAAATAATTATAACTCTTGTAATTACTAAATTCTGTTGACTTTTCGTAATCGTAGTTGACTATTGTACCACATGAGGTGATAAAAAATAATATAAATAGAAACGTTAACTTTTTCATCTTTTTAGTTTAAAGATACTAAAAACGCATTACGCTTTTATCACAAGTTTTGTTAAACTCCCTTGCTTAGTCGTAATTTTAATAAAATAAACTCCCGATTGAAAAGCTGTTAAATCTAATTTATGCGTGTTTGTTTCTAAAATTTTTTCGCCAGTACTTGAATATATTTTTAAGCTTTCAAAATTCTCATTATTGAGACCATCAACAAACAGAATTCCAGATACGGGATTGGGATAAATTTTAAATAATTCCTCTTCAAATTCACCTAGAGATAAGCTTTCACACGCTATTTCAACTTCAGCATTTGAATTGCAACCCAAAGCATTATTCTCAATTAAAATAGCATTATTCTCAATTAAACTACACACCAAATCATTCTCACAAACCGCAAGTTGGGTATTATTAAGAATCTCTGCCGTCAATGAATTATTCAATTGCGCTGTGTTCAATCTAGAAATATCAGATAGACTTGCGTGTTCTCTGATGTATAAAACAGGGTCTTGAACTAATCCTCCAATAATATTTAGATTCTCATTTAAACCATTCAAGTCAGATAACAGATCGTTGTTTTCTAAATATAATGTGATAAACTCAGTTATATTCCCGGCTCCTTCCAAAGATGTTAAAGCAGACATATCTCTAACTAAAAACACCACAGGAACATTAACTGTGTAATTATTTAAAAATAATATGTCCTGAAACATTGGGTTGTTATCTATAACGATAAAAGCATCTTGTTCGCTCAAACCCGTAATTGTAATAGCGTCTAAGCCTTGCATATTACTAAGAGAAGTATCATTAATAAGAAGACTTCCTACGGCATTTATCTGAGACAATGGAGAGAGATCTACAATATCATTTCCTTGAATAATAAGAAATCCTTCAATAGCCTGACAATTTGGGTATTGAACTTCGAAATTATCTACAGCAGATTGTCCAAATAATACAACATCTCCTTCAGGACATTGTCCAAAACTAGCTGTAAAAAAGACTAGTGCTATAAGGTTTAAAAATGTTTTCATATCGAATAAGTCAAAAAGGTTTGTATTAATGTTTTAAGGCATCTATTTCTTCTCCTCGTTTGGTTCTACTGCTTTGGTTAGAGAAGACGAGATAATACCTGTTGGAATCGCTACAACTCCCAAACCAATTAACAGTATAAAAAAGGTAAAAATGCGACCACCAACAGTAATTGGATATACATCACCATAACCAACTGTTGTTAAGGTAACAATAGACCACCAAAGACTTGAAAACACAGAGGAAAAATGTTCTGGTTGGGCTTCGTTTTCAAAATAATAAATTCCAACTGCGGCAAAATAAATGAGCATTATAGTGATAATCATAAAGAGGATTATTTGCTCTTTAGCTAACTTCATGGCATTAGCAAAATGACGCATTGCTTTATTATAACGAACTAATTTGAATAATCTAAACAAGCGGAACATCCTCAATAGACGCAACGATCTTAAGTCAATTCCAAAAGACAAATAAAATGGTAAGATTGCTAGAAAATCAATAATTCCGAAAAAACTGAAAATAAATCTCAGCTTATTATCTGCAACATAAATACGTGCTAAATACTCAAAAGTAAAAACAATAACACAAAATGCTTCAATAGCATTTAAAACCACTTTAGTTTGTGGTTTTAAATCGGGCAAGGTTTCAATTGAAAAAGTAACTACCGAAAATATAATTAAAAACTGAATAAAATAAGCAAAGCGTTTACTCTTTTTAGTATCATTGAGCTCTACTAAATTTTTAAGGTAGTTTTTCATCTTAATGCTTAAACATTAATCATTCAACAACTTCCAAAGTTTATCTTTTAACTCTGTTAATCCTTGGTGTGCTAAAGAAGAGATAAACATATATTCTGCTTTTAAGTCTTTATCTAGAATGGTCGATATTTCAGATTTCAACTCATCATCTAGCATATCAGATTTTGAGATTACAACGAGACGTTCTTTGTCTAGCATTTCAGGATTATAACGTCTTAATTCGTCTTCTAAAATTTCGTATTGTTCTACTATATCTTTGGCATCTGCAGGAATTAAAAACAATAGAATTGAATTTCGTTCAATATGTCTTAAAAAGTAGTATCCTAAACCTTTTCCTTCTGCTGCACCTTCTATAATACCAGGAATATCTGCCATTACAAAAGATTTAAAATCGCGATATTCTACAATACCTAAATTTGGTTTTAAGGTTGTAAACTCGTAATCGGCAATTTTAGGTTTTGCAGAAGTTAATACAGATAATAAGGTTGATTTCCCTGCATTAGGAAAACCTACCAACCCAACATCTGCTAAAACTTTAAGCTCTAAAGTAATATCTTTTTCTTCAAGTGGAATTCCGGGTTGTGCATAGCGTGGAGTTTGGTTTACTGAACTTTTAAAATGCCAGTTACCACGACCTCCCATACCTCCTTCAACGACTATTCTTTCTTCCCCATCTTCGGTAATTTCAAATAGAATCTCATCTGTTTCAGAATCACGTACAACCGTTCCTAAAGGCACTTCAACATAGACATCTTCTCCATCTGCACCTGTACTTCTACCAGAACTACCATGTGCTCCATGACCAGCTCTAAAGTGCCTCTTAAATTTCAAGTGAATAAGTGTCCAAAGGTTAGAGTTTCCTCTTAAAATCACGTGACCTCCTCTACCGCCATCACCGCCATCTGGTCCACCTTTAGCAATATATTTTTCGCGATGTAAATGCGACGAGCCCTTACCTCCATTTCCGGAAGTAACATGCATTTTTACGTAGTCAACAAAATTTCCTTCAGTCATATTCATTTCCCACCAAAGTGGGAATCTTTTTAGTTAGATTCCTATTTTAGTAGGAATGGTAATTTATAATTTATCTATTACAGTACTTAAACGCACTGTAATATCTTCAACACTACCAACACCATCAACACCAAAATATTTATTTTGATCAGTGTAGTAATCTTTTAAAACAGCCGTTTTAGTATAGTATTGTTTTATTCGGTTTCTTATGATACTCTCATCTGCATCATCAGTTCTTCCACTCGTTTCTCCACGTTTAAGTAAACGCTCTACTAAAACCTCATCATCAACCTCTAGAGCCACCATAGCGTCAATTTGAGAATCTTTATCTTCCATTAACGCATCTAAGGCTTTTGCTTGTGCATTGGTTCTTGGAAAACCATCAAATATAAAACCATTAGCACCTGCATTTTTCTCCACCTCTTTATTCAACATATCAATAGTAACCTGATCTGGCACTAATTCTCCTTTATCCATAAAAGACTTAGCTAACATTCCTAAAGCGGTTTCGTTTTTGATATTAAATCTAAAAACGTCACCTGTAGAGATGTGTATTAAATCGTATTTCTCTTTTAGAAAATTAGCTTGTGTTCCTTTACCTGCTCCCGGAGGGCCAAATAGTACTATGTTTGTCATATGTTGTGTTGTTTTTAATTGATATACATCTGGCAAATCTCTTCCTAATCCATTATAATCAAGTCCATAACCAACGATGAACTTATTAGGAATTTCCATACCGACGTAATGAAGTTTAAAGTCTTTATTATAGGCTTCGGGTTTGTAAAACAGCGTTGCAATAATCAATTGCTTTACATTTTCGTTTTCAAAAATACGATGCACTTCTTCCAAAGTGTTTCCTGAATCTATAATGTCTTCTAAAATAACAACTGTACGCCCTGTTAAATCTTGGGTTAATCCAATTAAGCGTTGAATATCTTCTGTAGACTTCACACCTTCATAAGAGGCCAGTTTAATAAAAGTAACTTCACATGGCTTTGGGTATTTTTTTACAAAATCGCTTACTAACATAAACGAGCCATTTAAAATCCCAATAAACACAGGTACTTCGTCGCCTAAATCCTCAGCAATACCATCTACCATTTTTTGGACAGCGGTATCTATTTCTTGTTCAGATATAAAAGGTTTGAAGTATAAATCGTGAAGCTTAATCACTTTCTTTTTATTTTAGAGTTGCAAAGATACATATTTGATTGCTTTTTAAGGGATTTTTGATTTAGGAATTTAGAGGGATATATGATATTTAGCGTATTTTTGCTATAAATTAAGTTGAATCTTTTAAAATATTTCCACTTTCGTGGAAAGTGAACATGAACTATTTTTCTTCAAATTTTAAACTCGGAATTCTTGGTGGTGGCCAACTTGGCAAAATGATGTTATACGATACGCGTAAGTTTGATATTTACACTTGTGTCTTAGATTCTAGTCCTGATGCACCATCACGACTGGCCTGCGACGAATTCACCGTTGGCGATTTATTAGACTACGACACCGTAATTAACTTCGGAAAACAGGTTGATGTATTAACTTTTGAAATAGAAAATGTTAATGTAGATGCTTTAGAAACACTTGAAAAACAAGGTGTAAAAGTGTTTCCTTCGTCTAAAACATTACGAACCATTCAAAATAAAGCGACTCAGAAATTATTTTATCGCGATCATAATATTCCGACAGCAGATTTCTCAAGATTTGCATATACGTCTGAAATTGATGAAGCTGTAGATCATGGAGGCTTAAATTATCCTTTTGTATGGAAAAGCGCTCGATTTGGTTATGATGGTACAGGTGTAAAAGTGGTTAGAAATCTTTCTGACTTAACGGATTTACCAAATGTGGAATGTATTACAGAACAGTTAATTCCATTTAAAAATGAATTAGCTGTAATTGTGGCTAGAAACGCACAAGGAGATGTTAAAACGTATCCGGTTGTTGAAATGGAATTTCATCCTGAAGCCAATCAAGTGGAATATGTGATTTGTCCGGCTAGAATTCCTGATGCTATTGCAAAGAAGGCAGAATCTGTTGCATTAAAAGTAGCAGCAGAATTTAAACATGTGGGTTTATTGGCTGTGGAAATGTTTCAAACTGAAACTGATGACATTTTAGTAAACGAAGTTGCACCAAGACCACATAATTCTGGTCATTATAGTATTGAAGCTAGTTATACCTCACAATTTGAACAACAAATCAGATGCATTTTAGGTTTACCACTTGGCAATACCGAAAGTAAAGTCGCTGGAGTGATGGTGAACCTTGTTGGTGCCGAAAATCATACCGGAAATGTAGTGTATAAAAACATTGAAAAAATTCTTGCAATGGATGGAGTAACACCTCACATTTACGGAAAAAAACAAACCAGACCTTTCCGTAAAATGGGCCATGTAACTATTGTTAACAAAGAGATCTCTGTAGCTCGTAAAATAGCAGAACAAGTAAAACAAACAATCGAAGTAATTAGCGAATAAAAATGAGTAAAGTAGCCATAATAATGGGAAGTAAAAGCGACATGCCAGTAATGCAAGACGCTATAGATATATTAAACGGTTTTGATATTGAAATTGAAGTTGATATCGTTTCGGCACACAGAACCCCTGAAAAATTATTCGATTTTAGTAAAAATGCTCATAAAAGAGGCATCAAAGTAATTATAGCTGGCGCAGGTGGTGCAGCACATTTACCAGGAATGGTAGCCTCTATGTCTCCGTTACCAGTTATTGGTGTTCCTGTAAAAAGCAGTAATTCTATAGATGGTTGGGATTCTGTATTATCCATTTTACAAATGCCAGGCGGAGTACCTGTAGCTACTGTAGCTTTAAACGGAGCCAAAAATGCAGGAATTTTAGCTGCTCAGATTTTAGGCAGCGCTGACCAATGTGTTTTAGACAAAATAATGGTTTATAAAGAAGGACTAAAATCTAAAGTTATAGACTCCGCAAAAAATCTATAAAAAAAGCCTCAATTTACATCAAGGCTTTTTTTTGCTATTAATCAATTCTTAGTAGTAAAATACATCACTAAAAAGATTTTACAAAAGTACAAACAACTTATGTAATCACCCTCTTAATTTTTAGTTAAAAAACAGATTATCAATTATTTAGTAAGAAAAATAACATAAAATGACAATTCTTAATAATTCATTCAATACTCCTTATAAAACAGCCCCTTTTTCTAAAATAAAAACAGAAGATTATCTATCGGCTTTTAATATTGCCATAGAAAAAGCAAAAGCCGAAATTGATGCCATAACAGCAAACACCGAAGCACCAACTTTTAAAAACACCATCGAAGCCTTAGATTATTCTGGTGAAGAGTTAGATCGTCTATCTAGTATTTTCTTTAATTTGAATTCTGCTGAAACTAATGACGAGATTCAGAAAATTGCACAAGACGTCTCACCTTTGCTTTCAGATTTCAGCAATGATATCACGTTGAATGAAGCCTTATTTAAACGCGTAAAAGCAGTTTACGATGCTAAATCTAGTTTAGATTTAACTACAGAGCAAGACACACTTCTCGATAAAAAATATAAAGGATTTTCTCGTAATGGAGCTAATTTACCTGAAGATAAAAAAGAAAAACTTCGTGCCATTGACAAAGAATTAAGTCAATTAAAATTAAAATTCGGAGAACATATTTTAGCGGAAACAAATAAATTTGAAATGCACCTTACAGATGAGTCTGAGCTTTCAGGTTTACCAGAAGGAGCCAAAGAAGCCGCTAAACAATTAGCAGAAAGCAAAGACAAAGACGGTTGGTTAATCACCTTAGATTATCCAAGTTATATTCCGTTTATGACCTATGCAGACAACAGAGCTTTAAGAGAAAAATTATCTAAAGCCTTTGGAAGAAAAGGATTTCAAAACGATGAACTAGACAATCAAAACATTGTTCTTAAAATAGCACAATTGCGTTTTGAGCGTGCTCAACTTTTAGGCTATAAAACACATGCACACTTTGTGTTGGAGGAGCGTATGGCAGAAACGCCAGAAAAAGTAACGTCATTTTTAAACGAATTATTAGAAAAAGCGAAACCAGCGGCTAATGCAGAATTTGAAGAATTAGAAGCTTTCGCAAAAGAATTAGATAACATCGATCAATTACAAAAATGGGATTCTGGTTATTATGCTGAAAAGTTGAAACAAAAATTATTCGACTTGGATGATGAGCAATTAAAACCGTATTTCAAATTAGAAAATGTAATCAATGGTGCTTTTACAGTAGCTAATAAATTATTCGGTCTACAGTTTGAAGAAATTAATACCATTGATAAATATCACGAGGACGTTTTAACGTATAAAGTTACGGATAGCGAAGGAGAATTAGTTTCCATTTTCTATGCCGACTTTTTCCCAAGGGCCGGAAAACGAAATGGTGCTTGGATGACGTCTTTTAAACCACAGATGATAAAAGATGGTAAAAATGAAAGACCACATGTATCTATCGTATGTAACTTTACAAAACCAACAAAAAGTAAACCATCATTATTAACCTTTAATGAAGTCACAACATTGTTTCATGAATTTGGTCACGCCTTACACGGTATGTTAGCCAACACCACGTATCCAAGTATATCTGGAACTAGCGTATATTGGGATTTTGTTGAATTGCCAAGTCAGGTATTAGAAAATTGGTGCTACGAAAAAGAAGCTTTAGAGTTATTTGCAACACATTACGAAACAGGCGAAGTCATCCCAATGGAACTGGTTGAAAAAATAAAAGCTTCCGCAACATTTCACGAAGGTATGCAAACCTTACGTCAATTGAGTTTTGGATTATTAGATATGTCTTGGCATGGTATTGACCCTTCTAATATTACAAATGTAAAGTCTCATGAAGTTGACGCCTTTGGAGATACAAGTCTGTATCCTGATGTCGCAGAAAACTGTATGAGCACGTCGTTTTCGCATATTTTTCAAGGAGGCTATTCTTCGGGTTATTACAGTTACAAATGGGCTGAAGTTTTAGATGCAGATGCCTTTGAATATTTTAAAGAAGAAGGCATTTTTAATAAAACTGTGGCAGATAAGTTTAAAACCTTTGTATTATCTCAAGGAGGTACTGACAACCCAATGACTTTGTATAAAAAGTTTAGAGGACAAGAACCAAAACCTGAAGCCTTATTAAGACGTGCAGGCTTGTTGAAATAAAACGTAACGTTAGTGCGTTCACTGTTTATGAGCTTATTAAAACTTATTGGGCATATCGCAATCATTTTAATTTTAACAATAATCACGCAAATTGGAGGTATTATTTGGCTTCTGGCTATTATTATTTCAAACAAAATCAAAAAGGGAAAACGTATTGTTTTCCCTTTACTTTACCTGCTATTTAACCTTGTTATCATTCCGCCAATTGCTACTCATTTTGGAAGAGAAAAATTACCATGGTTTGATAAGCATTTAAAACCTCGAAATTGGTTTTACCCCTTAGCTTTTAGGAATTATGTGAACCAAGAATTAAAACGCGAACTAGAAGATTCTGCTCATGTTTTATTCAAATCCGGAATTACAATCACCTATTTAGATGCTAACTTTCCTTTTTTTAATGGCTTTCCCTTATTGCCGCATTTAAGTCATAATGATGGAAAAAAGATAGATTTATCTTTTATGTATTTAGATCACAATGGCATTTCAACCTCTAAAAAACCTTCAATTTCTGGTTATGGTGTTTATGCTAATACCGATAAAAATTACAGCTTTAAATCTTGTTTAGAAAAAGGTTATTGGCAATATGATTTTACAAAGTATCTCACACTTGGAACGATTCATAACCTAAAACTAGATAAACCTAAAACAGTGCTTATAATTAAAAAATTGCTTTCTGCGCCTTCAACCCAAAAGCTATTTATTGAGCCACACTTGAAACAATCACTCGGTTTAGGTCATGAATCTAAAATTCGATTTCACGGTTGTAAAGCGGTACGACACGATGACCATATCCATTATCAAATCAAATAAACTTTCAAAGATTATTGAAAGTTTAAAAATTATTATATATTTGTATTATGGAATATCAAGAAGCAAAAGAAAAATTTATTAGCACTTGGGGAAGTTTAGGCTCACTTTGGGGCATCAATAAAGCGATGGCTCAAATACAAGCCTTACTTTTTATTTCCACGCAGCCTTTGTCTATGGAAGACATTATGGAAGATCTTAAAATTTCACGTGGTAATACCAGTATGAATTTAAGACAATTGATGGATTGGGGCATTGTAACCAAAGTTTTAGTTTCAGGTGAACGTAAAGAATTTTTCACCACAGAAAAAGACGTACAAGAACTAGCAAAAATTGTAGCCAAAGAACGCAGCCGAAGAGAAATTAGACCTGTAATTAAAGTCCTAGAAGAGGTCTCTACAATTAAAGATGATGGCACTGAAAAAACAAAAGAGCTCATTAAACAAACAAAGGCATTAAACCAATTAACGCAAGATTTAGATACTTTAATGAATAAGATGGTGAATCAAAAACAAAATTGGTTAACAAAGTCGGTTTTAAAACTAATGAAGTAGCAGGTATATTTTTTTAAAACAAACTTTCAATTTTTTCTGAAAGTTTAAAAACAAAGAAAACATGAAACACTTTTATGATATCAACAAATTGTTAATCCTGATTACTCTGTTTCTTTACTTAACTTTTTGGGGAGGCATTATGGCACAAATTGTTTTAGGTCTTGTTCAAATTTTAATGAGTGTAACACTTATAGTTAATTTTAAAACGCTCTCTAAACCTGTCAAAAACCTATTTAAAAGTTATGTAATTACAACGGTATCCCTTATTGTACTCTTTCGGATTAAAGGCCATTTCGGAATTGGAGGATTCCAACTCATATTTCTATGGTTATTCGTTTCAATGGGTCTTGCCCTATTCCATTTCTATATCACTTATAAAATTAAATTATCATGAAAACACAAATTCCAAATTGGTTAATCATTCTAGGTGGCTGTGGACAAATATTCACCGCATTAATTTATCCTTATATAAGACACAAGGTTTTTGACTGGTATAATGATGTGAAACAGCTAAAACCTCTAAATCAAGAAATCGCAAAAACGTATGGCAGATATATTCAAGGTCTAAATTTTTCTTTTGGATTAATTGCTATCGTAATTCCCAACGATTTACAAAACGGATCAAACTTAGCTATTGCATTAACCGGACTTATTGCGGCATATTGGGTTGGAAAAGTCGCTACACAAATTGCATATTATCCCATGTACCAAATACCTCAGAAATTAATTTTCAAGATCGGTAGTTATTTCATGAATACCTTGTTCATACTATTTGCTGTGGTTTACACGTGGTTATTAATGATAAATCTTAGTTCAATCTTATAAATTTCCATCATGAAAACACAAGCACTACCTATTGACAGCTATTCTGAAAAAAACAAAATAGAAATGATAGATTTCTATAACGAAGCCTCAGAAGATTACGAATTTTGGAGTCAAGACTTTAACATGCATTTTGGTTATTATGCACCGTTTAAAACTAATCCTTTTAAACGCGACAGCATGCTTAATCAAATGAATGCTCAGGTTATAAAACGACTTCAAATTAACACTAAAAAACATAGACTCATCGATTTAGGTTGTGGTATGGGCGGCACGATGCGCTATGCCTTAAAACAACATCAAAATCTCATCACTTATGGAGTCACGCTTTCTGATTTTCAAGTGAAACATGGGAATGATTTATTACAAGGAAAAAATGGTATTATTCTAAAAGAAAATTACAACCACACCTCATTTCAATCTCATTCCTTTGATTCGGCTGTAGCCATAGAAAGCTTTTGCCATTCCGGTCACGGAGAAAATTCATTAAAAGAAGCCTATCGTATTTTAAAACCTGGCGGAAAATTAGTCATCGCAGATGCCTTCCTAAAAAAAGAGCGTTCAGAACTTTGCAAAGGAGCAGAATATGCCTACAACCGTTTATGCGATCATTGGAGTCTTGAAAAACTGGAAACTCACACTTTTATAAAGCAAAAGTTACAAGACTTAGGTTTCATAAATATTACAATTGAAGACACCTCTCATAGCGTTGCTCCTTCTGTACTACACGTACCATTTGCAATTACGGGCTTTATATTAAAAAAATTACTGAGTTTTAAATCTATAAAAAGAGAAAGTCTTCACAACTTAAAAGGATCATTCTACGCATTATTAACAGGATTACACCTCAAAAGTTTTGGATATTATATCATTAGCGCCACAAAAAAATAATGAGATATGCACGCTATGTAATTTTACTTTAATTTTTAGAACTAAATTATATTTAAAAATTTTAACCTATTTTTGAGTCAGCAATGAAAATGAAAAATGCCTAAGCATCAAATAAACCCAAACAATTGGGTAAAATCATATTCAGATTATTTATTTAATTACACAATTACTCGTGTTAATAGCAGAGAAATTGCTCAAGATTTAATATCTGAAACATTCTTAGCAGGCCTTAAATCCATGAAAAACTTTAAGGGTGAAGCGAGTGAACGCACGTGGCTAATCTCTATTTTAAAACGTAAAATCATTGACCATTACCGAAAAATAAATTCTAATAAAGGTAAAGCCGAAGTTAGAATGAGTTACAACAGTGATACAGATACTGAAGGTGACTGGTTAGAAGAGCGCGTGGCAGATGCCAGTGACAAAACTGCTGAAGACCATTTAGTGAATTCAGAATTAGGTGACGCCATCTACGATTGTTTAGGGAAATTACCTGAAAAACAAGCCGACGTTTTTAAGATGAAAACCATTTTAGGTTATGATACAGAAACCATTTGTAATGATTTAGATATTACTGCGTCTAACCTATGGGTTATTATACACAGAGCACGAACTGCATTAGCAGAATGCATGGAAGATAATTGGTATAAATAATATTCCGTTTACAAGGACATTAAAAATGAAAAAAAGTTTTTTATTTATTAGCTGTGATGAAGCAAAGCATATTTGTGACAAAGTACAATATGATGAAGCTTCTTCTTGGGAACAATTTAAACTAAGATTACGTCTTATGTATTGCCACATTACAAAGAAGTATTCTAATAAAAACAAGAAATTATCTGAAACCATAGAAAAATCAAAAGTTCAGTGTCTCAAAACTGAAGAACTAAAAAAGCTTCAATCACAATTTGATAAAGAATTAGCGAAGCAACAACAAGACCAATAGCCAAATAATAGGCAAACCTTCTACCCAAAACGCACTAAAATATTTTGATTGATTTTTGTTTGAAAGAAGCAATAATACTAGTGTAATAATCGTCGTTATTACAATGGCAATAATGGATACATCTAGTAATTCATCTTTAAAAAACTCTAACATCAAAAAAACAACTAAAAGGGCTACTCCTATAATTTTAGTGTTTTTAACCCCTATTTTTTGAGGTATTGTTGCTAACTTTAAACTATCGTAATTTAGATCTCTAATCTCAAACGGCAACATTAATACAAGCACATAACAAAACCGTTGCACACCTATAATTACGCTATCAGGACTCATCACAATATCATTATTTAACATGGGCAATAAAACCGTTGTAAGCATCCATATTAATGCAATAAGGTAAACTTTTAAACCACTGACTTGCCTTAAATTTTTATGGTCATCAAACAAATACTGTTTAGGAACCATTATCGGAATAGCATAAAAGAATGTAATAATTCCAAGAATAACAATAAGTACTAATGCATTAAACTCAAGCTTTAGCACAAAATAACACATAGCTAAAAAGGCTAGAAAAGAAAACACTTGTAACGCTTTTAGCCAGCTGGCCAAACTGCGATGATGAAACTTAACGATTCCAAAATATTTTACAAAATTATACCCCGTTATCGTTGCAAAAAAAACAAAACTTAAGAGAGATTTATCATAATCAACATTCATCTCTATTAGTGTTATCCATGCTAAGGCATAAGCGGCTAATGCAACATGAATACTACTATTCAAATAAAAGTTAAAGATGCGTTTTAAAACTCCCATTCAACAAAAGTAAGGAATGTGTTAATAACCTATCGTTTCGGTTAAAAACTTTAGTTTTCATTAACTAAAAAATTAGGCTAAATCCTTACTTTTGCAGAACTAAATAAATTATTTTTTTAATGGACACAACCTCATTTGCACTCAGACATATTGGCCCAAATTCAACCGAACAACAAGCCATGTTAGACACTATAGGTGTTAAAGATTTAGAACAATTAATTACTGAAACTATTCCAGATAATATCCGTTTAGAAAACGATTTAGATCTTGATGCTGCAATGAGCGAACAAGAGTATCTAACTCACATTTATAAACTATCACAACTCAACAAAGTCTACAAATCTTACATAGGTTTAGGCTATCATCCTACAAATTTACCTGCTGTAATTCAGCGAAACATATTAGAAAACCCAGGATGGTATACTGCTTACACACCTTATCAAGCAGAAATTGCTCAAGGTAGATTAGAAGCATTATTAAATTTCCAGACCATGATTATTGATTTAACAGGTATGGAAATTGCCAATGCATCACTTTTAGATGAAAGTACTGCAGCAGCAGAAGCTATGGGGCTTTTATTTGCCGTTAGAGATCGTGCTCAAAAGAAAGCCAATGTCAATAAATTCTTTGTTTCAGATTTAGTATTGCCACAAACTATTGCACTACTAGAAACTAGAGCAAACCCAATAGGAATTGAATTAGTAATTGGTAACGAAGCAGAATACAACCTTTCTGATGAATATTTTGGTGCCTTATTACAATATCCTGGAAAAAATGGTCAGATTACAGACATTAAATCCTTTATAGAACAAGCCAACGCTAAAAACATTAAAGTCGCTGTTGCAGCAGATATTTTAAGTCTAGTAAAACTTGAAGCTCCAGGTAAATTTGGGGCAGATGTAGTTGTTGGAACAACACAACGCTTTGGAATCCCAATGGGTTATGGAGGTCCTCATGCTGCTTTTTTTGCAACTAAAGAAGCTTACAAACGAGATGTTCCTGGTCGTATTATTGGTGTAACCAAAGACAAAAATGGCAATAGAGCTTTGCGTATGGCATTACAAACGCGTGAACAGCATATTAAACGCGACAAAGCAACATCTAACATCTGTACTGCTCAAGTACTTTTAGCTGTTATGGCAGGAATGTATGCTGTTTATCATGGTCCAAAAGGTTTAACTTTTATTGCAGATAAAGTTAAGAACTCTACCTCTACTCTAGCCAATGCTTTAGAAAAACTAGGATTAGAGCAAGTAAACTCTCACTACTTTGATACGCTTCAAATAAAAACAGATGCTGTAAAGGTTAAGTATGAAGCAGAAAAACGTGAAGTTAATTTCCATTATCCAGACACCAATACAGTAACAATTTCAATAAATGAAACTACAACTATTGAAGACTTAAATGAAATTATTTCAATTTTTGAAAATGCAACAAGCAACACTACAGATAAAATTGCATCTATTTCTCATATAAAAACCATTCCAGATCATTTAAAACGTCAGTCTGAGTTTTTAACGTTTGAAGTTTTTAATACCTACCATTCTGAAACAGAATTAATGCGTTATGTAAAACGTTTAGAGCGCAAAGATTTGGCTTTAAATCACTCAATGATTTCATTAGGGTCTTGTACCATGAAATTAAACGCAGCATCTGAAATGCTACCACTAAGTTGGCCAAATTGGGGAAATATACATCCATTTGTACCTGCAGACCAGCCTATAGGTTATAAATTAGTATTAAAAGAATTAGAAAACCAATTATCAGAAATCACTGGATTTGCAGCAACATCACTTCAACCAAATTCTGGTGCTCAAGGTGAATTCGCCGGTTTAATGGTTATTAAAGCTTACCATGAGTCTCGTGGAGATCACCATAGAAACATTTGTTTAATTCCATCATCTGCTCACGGGACAAACCCAGCAAGTGCTGTTATGGCAGGTATGAAAGTGGTTGTTACCAAAGCTTCAGAAAATGGTAATATCGATGTCGAAGATTTAAGAGAAAAAGCAGAATTACATAAAGATAATCTTTCTGCGATAATGGTTACTTACCCATCAACACATGGAGTTTACGAATCTGCAATAAAAGAAATCACACAGATTATTCACGATAACGGAGGCCAAGTTTATATGGATGGTGCTAACATGAATGCGCAAGTAGGCTTAACTAACCCTGGAAATATTGGTGCTGATGTTTGTCACTTAAATTTACACAAAACATTTGCCATCCCTCATGGAGGAGGTGGACCAGGTGTTGGACCAATATGTGTAGCAGAACAATTAGTTCCTTTTTTACCAGGAAACCCAATTGTAAAAACAGGAGGTCATCAAGCAATTTCGGCTATTTCTGGCGCTCCTTTTGGATCATCATTAGTTTGCCTTATTTCTTATGGCTATATTAAAATGTTAGGCTACAGAGGCTTGAAAAAATCGACCGAAATTGCGATACTAAATGCGAACTATATTAAAGAACGTTTAAAAGGATCGTACCCAACTTTATATTCAGGAGAAATGGGAAGAGCCGCTCACGAAATGATTATAGACTGTCGTGATTTTAAAGCCAATGGCATTGAAGTTACAGACATTGCAAAACGTTTAATGGATTATGGATTCCACGCACCAACAGTATCATTTCCGGTAGCAGGAACCATGATGATTGAACCTACAGAAAGTGAAAGTAAAGCGGAAATGGATCGTTTTTGTGATGCTATGATTTCTATTAGAAAAGAAATTGATTCATCATCTAAAGACGAATCCAATAACATATTAAAAAATGCACCTCATACTTTAGATATGCTAACCGCTGATGAATGGACACTACCATACAACAGAGAAGCGGCAGCATTTCCTCTAGATTTTGTGAGAGACAATAAATTTTGGCCAAGTGTAAGACGTGTCGATGATGCCTATGGAGATAGAAACCTTATTTGTAGTTGTGCACCAATTGAAGATTACATGGAAGCTTAAAAATAGTATTATAAAAAATTTACAAATTGAAAGCTTTTTTATGCATTTCAAATTATAAACAGCAATTATTACGAATTCATTAAAAATTAAAGCATTAAAACTTTAAATTATAGAAAATTCTATAATATTAAGTAGCTTCGTAGTATTGAAATTAAAGAACTATGGCAATTAGAATTACAGGAACGGGAAGTTATATACCAAGTATTGTTGAAAAAAATGAAGATTTTTATAATCATCAATTTTTAAATGCTGATGGAACTTCAATTGATAGCCCTAATGAAATTATTGTAGAAAAATTTGAAGCTATAACAGGTATTCAGGAAAGGCGCTATGTTAATGAAAAACAATTAAACAGTGATATTGCTTTTATTGCGGCAACAAAAGCTATTGAAGATGCTGGTATTGACAAAGAGAGCATAGACTATATTATTGTTGCTCACAATTATGGCGACATAAAATATAACACAGAACAGAGCGACACTGTACCTAGTATAGCATCGCGTGTTAAACATTTGCTGCAAATTAAAAATCCTAAATGCGTAGGTTACGATTTACTTTTTGGTTGTCCTGGTTGGATAGAAGGAGTCATTCAAGCCAACGCATTTATCACAGCAGGTATTGCTAAACGCTGTTTAGTAATTGGTAGTGAAACCTTATCTAGAGTTATTGATAAACACGATAGAGATTCAATGATTTATAGTGATGGCGCAGGAGCTGTTATTATTGAAAAAAATGATGAAAAAGGTGGAATTTTAGCACATGAAACAGCGACTTATGCTTTAGATGAAGCACATTTTATCTTTTTTGGAGAAACCAATAATCCTGAGATTACAGACCAACGTAGATACATTAAAATGTATGGTCGTAAAATCTATGAATTTGCGCTTTCTAATGTACCAATGGCATTAAAATCTTGTCTCGAAAAAAGTGGCAAGTCCATTACCGATGTTAAAAAAATATTGATTCATCAAGCTAATGAGAAAATGGACGAAGCCATTGTGAACCGGTTTTATAAACTATACCAAATGAAAACGCCTCAAGGCATAATGCCAATGTCTATAAATAGGCTTGGCAATTCTAGTGTAGCAACCGTACCTACGTTATTAGATATAATTTTAAAAGGTCAATTAGAAAATCAAGAAATTAATAAAGGTGATATTATAATGTTTGCAAGTGTTGGCGCTGGTATGAATATCAATGCTATTGTATATCAATATTGATTTTACTGATTCAACAATAGATGTACGAAAAAACATATCCAAATAAACGCTTTAAACTCACCCTTCAGTTTTTACAAAAACATGTTAATCTATCGGATTCGATCTTAGATTTAGGTGTTAAAAATCCGTTTTCAGAAATTATGATTTCTGAAGGTTACTCGGTTGAAAATACCACAGGTAAAGATTTAGATGAAGAACGTTCTGAAATTGAAGACTCGTCTGCAAAAGTAGTAACCGCCTTTGAGATTTTTGAACATTTCTTATCTCCTTATGAAGTTTTAAAATCTATTAAAGCTGACAGAATTCTTATCAGTGTACCATTAAAACTCTGGTTTGCTTCTGCTTATAGAAGTAAAACAGATATGAGAGATAGACATTACCATGAGTTTGAGGATTGGCAACTCGATTGGCTTTTAGAAAAAACAGGATGGATAATTAAAGACCGACAAAAATGGACTAATCCCGTAAAGAAATTTGGTATAAGACCTATTTTAAGGCATTTTACTCCACGGTATTACATTGTCTATGCAGAAAGAGGTATAAATTCCAAAGCATAAATCCCTAATTTCAATTGCGTTTTACTTAGCTTTGAAACTTAGTATTTTGAAATTTCTAATGGATATTTACATCATCATTCCTGCTCACAACGAAGAAGATTACATTGGTAAAACTTTAGAATCTTTGGCGCAACAAACACTATTGCCTAAAGCATTAGTTGTTGTAAATGATAATTCATCAGACGCTACTCAAAATATTGTTGAAACATATGCTTCAAAATACACTTGGCTATCTATTGTAAACTCCAAGTCTTCAGACCAACATTTACCTGGATCAAAAATAATTCATGCTTTTAATAAAGGTTTAGAAACTTTAGATAACAACTACAACATCATTTGTAAATTTGATGCCGATCTTATTTTTCCAAAAGATTATTTAGAAAAAATAGCAGGCCATTTTCAGTCTAATCCAAAATTAGGAATGGCTTCTGGGTTCTGTTATATTAAAAAAAATAATGCATGGGTTCTTGAAAATCTAACCAATAAAGATCATATTAGAGGAGCTCTTAAAGCCTATAGAAAAGAATGTTTTAATCAAATAGGGCAATTAAAAGCGTCTATGGGTTGGGATACCGTAGATGAACTCTTGGCTAAATATTATAATTGGGACATTTTAACTGACGAAACACTTCATATAAAGCATTTAAAACCCACCGGACAATCCTACAATAAAGCATCTAAATATTTACAAGGAGAAGCTATGTACAAAATGCGTTATCATTTTTGGATTACTTTGATTTCGGCCTTAAAACTCGCATATAAAAAAGGCAGTTTTCAACTGTTTACAGATTATATGTCTGGCTATTTTAGAGCTAAATCTAATCAAGTCGATTTTTTGGTTTCTAAAGCTGAAGGAAAATTTATTAGGGATTTACGTTGGAAAGGTATAAAGGATAAATTTCTAAAATAAAAACACTAACAGTACGCTATTATTTTTTTCTAATTAGAGCGAGAAATCACTTAGAAACTCCAACTTTTATAACTACTCGATGCTTCTAATGTATTTTCAATAGCATCATCTAACTGCGGAAAAAAATCAATTCCAGTTGCAGCTTCAACCTCATCTACAGAAACCACGAATTTATATAAAGGTAGATCCGAATCTTTGTGATCCATTAAAAAAGCTAACATCTTAATTCGCCCTTTAGTATTATCTAATATTACTTTATAAAATTGATTAGGCACTGAAACATTTTCATCTCCAATAGCCTTTAAATTGTCTTTTAAAACACCTCCTGTAATCACAAAAACTCCATCATTCTTTTTCGCCCAATACCTTACTTTCTGTTCTAACCTATTCCAAACACCTGCATTAAATTTATGTTCTTGTGGACTTATATTACTCGTTAAAAAAGTTTCGTCATGCGCTTCTTTAGTAAAACGCCTATCTCCAGCAGGACACAAATGCCCCTTATCGTAACCAGATTTTTTATAATTTCCCCAATGTGCAGCTCCTGTTTTTACTGCATTGTCGATTTCAAAATAAGGTCGCTTGTGGTTTGTAGAACTTAGATGTGATGCTTTTAACTCATAAGCCACCCATTCGGCTTGTTCATGAGGCTCGCTATACGATAAGGAATAATTTTGATGATGAATTATTTGGTTCGTTGTACTTGTTGGCAAGTAATACGCGTTGGTGCCTTCTTTTACCGTTTGCCCTTCATTTACGATTTTAGTTTTTTCTTCTGAGTTTAAAATATACTCATAACTATAAATGCCAATGACAATGATGATGGCTATTATAGTAAATATTGGTTTTCTTTTCAAAATAAGCGTTTAATCAATAACAAACCCTAAAGGTTTTCCCGTCGCTCCATTTGGAAAACTAATGCCTAAAAGTGCAGAAATTGTTGGCGCAATATCTGGAATTACAGTTTTATCAAATGTTTCACCATGCTTAACCCCTTTACCAAAAAATAATAAAGGCACATGAGTATCGTAATTTAAACCACTACCATGAGTAGAACCCGTTTTACTATATGAAATAAAGGCTGTGTCATTAACTAACAACACATCGCCTGAACGCTTTTGGTTATATCCATTTTGCAACAACATTTCTACTCCATTTGAAAAACTTGATGAACTCATCGTTGTTGCTGTATAAACTTTAGAAATATTCTTATACCCCAATTGCTCCATTGCAATCGCGTTTTGAACATCAATAAGGTTTAAATCTAAATCCTCTACTTTCTTTCTGTCTAAGAATATTTGTCCATTACTAATATTTTCAACAATATCTTTAGTGCCATAAGTCGCCTCTAAAAAAGTATTAAATTTTTCTTTTCTATCTTTATTATCTACGTAACCAGAAGGTATTCTTGCCGAAGTTAAATAAGAAGGTACGTCTACTGCTCCATGATCTGCAGTAAGAAAAACAGTGTATTCCCCTTTACCCACAGTAGCATCTAAATATATAAATAAGCGTTCTAAATCTTTATCTAAACGCAAGTAGGTGTCCTGGATTTCTTTAGAGTTTACACCAAAATTATGACCTACATAATCCGTCGCAGAAAAGCTTACTGCTAAAACATCTGTAATTTGATCTTGCCCTAAACCTTCTGCTTTAATTGCTGCTATAGCAAAATCTGTAGTTAAGCTATTGCCATAAGGTGTTGCTTTTAAAATATCGAAACCTCTATTGTCTTTACTTAATGCTTTTAAGTCGTAAGGAAATGTAGCCTTTTCTTTTCCTTTAAAGCCTCCTTCAAACGTATTTTCATCAACACCACTTTCAGTATACGTTGAAATATCATAAAGAGTATTCCATTCTTTTAAATAAGATTCTGCATGAGTTTCGGTATTAAAATCTTTTACCCATTTTGGCAAATCATTCATATAAAACGAACTTGAAATCCAACGCCCTTCATCTCTTCCATGAAACCAATATGCTGCATTTGCAACATGACCTGCTGGCAAAATAGCTCCTCTATCTTTTAAAGAAATCCCAATAGTTTTACCTTGCATTTGCGTAAACAACCTGTTCTCGTCAGCAAAACTTGTTGTCTGCATTCTGTGTGGTGACATTTTCCCTGCTTTATGCTCAGTTCCCACCGATTTCACATTGTCATCTCCTGCACAATACACCATTTCTTTAGTTTCCTTATCATACCAGTTATTACCTATGATTCCATGAATTTTTGGAGTAGTTCCCGTGTATACAGATGCATGTCCTGGACCTGTATAGGTTGGTATATAATTAAAATGATTGTTTTTACAATTGAATCCCTCATTTATCATGCGGTTAAAACCACCATCTCCAAATTTAGATTCAAAACGTGTTAAATAATCATAGCGCATTTGGTCTACCACAATTCCAACAACTAGTTTAGGTCTAGAGCTTGTTTCTGCTATAGAAGTAGTTTCTGTAGTTTCTATTGTAGTATTTTGAGAGCTACAAGAATTAAACAAAAACAAAATGGAAGCTATAGTGAAGATTTTTTTCATTTCTATATGTCTTTTATATCAATCTCAAAAATACAATTTTTATGTTATCTTAATTTTAATTTAGGGTAATTTCCTAATCATTTTTTATACTTTAGCACTAATTAAATTAAACATGATTTACCTACATAATATAGGCACTTATTTTATAATGATTAAGGATATTTTTCGTAGACCTACAAAATGGTCTGTGATGAAACCTTTAATTTTAAAAGATATAGATGATCTTATTATAGGCTCATTAGGAATTGTTGCTTTTATTTCATTTTTTGTAGGAGGAGTTGTTGCTATTCAAACTTCGTTAAACATGACGAGTCCTTTGATGCCAAAATATCTAGTAGGTTTTGCCACTAGACAATCTATAATACTAGAATTTGCTCCAACTTTTATTTCTATAATTATGGCGGGTAAAGTTGGTTCTTTTATCACATCAAGTATAGGAACAATGCGCGTTACTGAGCAAATTGACGCACTAGAGGTTATGGGAATAAATGCTATTAACTACCTTGTTTTTCCAAAATTTATTGCTCTAACACTTTATCCTTTTGTAATCTCTATCGCCATGTTTTTAGGGATTCTTGGAGGACTTGTAGCTTGTGTCTATGGTGGCTATGGTACTATGGAAGATTATATTGAAGGAGTAAAAATGGACTTTATTCCGTTTCACTTCATCTACGCTTTTGTAAAAACCTTTGTATTTGCATTTTTATTAGCAACTATACCTTCATATTACGGTTATTTTATGAAAGGAGGCGCTTTAGAAGTTGGTAAAGCGAGTACAACTTCTTTTGTATGGACTAGTGTTATGATTATATTAGTTAACTTTTTACTAACCAGTTTATTACTTGGCTAATTATGATAGAGGTTAAAGACTTACATAAATCGTTTGGAGATGCTCATATTTTAAAAGGCATAACAACCTCTTTTGAAAAAGGAAAGACCAACTTAATTATTGGACAAAGTGGCTCAGGTAAAACGGTATTTTTAAAATGCTTATTGGGCTTATTTGAATATGAAGAAGGCTCAATTTCTTATGACGGAAAGATTTTTAGCAAATTAAGTCCTAATGAAAAGCGAGCATTACGTGCCGAAATAGGTATGGTTTTTCAAGGCAGTGCTTTATTTGATTCTATGACTATTGCCGAAAATGTGATGTTTCCATTACGTATGTTTACAAAACAAAGTAAAAGTGAAATGGAAGATAGAGTTAATGTGGTTCTAAACCGTGTTAATCTGCCTGATGCTCATAAAAAAATGCCTAGTGAAGCTTCTGGCGGTATGCAAAAACGTGTCGCTATTGCTAGAGCAATTGTAAACAACCCTAAGTACTTATTTTGTGACGAACCCAATTCTGGTTTAGATCCAAAAACTGCTATTGTTATCGATAATTTAATTCAAGAAATTACAGACGAATTCAATATTATTACAGTCATCAACTCTCACGATATGAATTCTGTAATGGAAATTGGTGAAAAAATTGTATTCTTAAAAGATGGGTTAAAAGCATGGGAAGGTTCTAACAAAACCATATTTAAAACTGATAACGAAGTGGTAACTGACTTTGTTTACTCTTCTAATCTATTTAAGAAAGTACGAAAAATGTATCTCGAAGAAAGTGACTAATGTTTAGTTTCGTTTTATAAATACGGTATCTACTTTCAATTCATTTTTTAGCCATGTTTGTAAATCACGCTCTTTCATAAAAACTAAACTATCTGCAAGTTGAACTTTCCATCTCACGTTAGCGACAGTTACTGTATCTATATTTATAAAATCTTTTGACTCTAACATTTTAGCATAACCAAAATACTCTAAATCATTAAATTTAATTTTAGCATCACGAGATAACTCACTAAATGACACCGCATTTTCATTGGTGTTTTTAGATTCTATTACTTTATTTAAATTAGAGATATTTGATTGCAACTCTTCTATTTGTTTTTGCAAACCTTCAATGACATTATCTTTTCTATCTAAATCTGCATAAGCTCTATCTAGAGATTGTGCCATACGATCTACACTTCTGGTTTTATTAGCGTTTATAACCAATTTAAACTCATTAAGAGCGGCAGACTTATTCTTAGCATTTTGCCAAGAAGTAACGATTTCATCACTTACTTCTCCATTAAAATACAAGTTTATCGTTCTAGAATCCATATCAAGGTCTTCATTATATAACCATAGACTACGATTTTCTGTTATTTCATCTTTTAGAAAACTCTTATAAGCCATATCTATTTTACTCTCGTTCAATACCGTTAAAAATGTCCAAATTGCAGGAATCATTACAATAACAGCAACGGCCATTGCTACTCTAGAAATACGTTTCCGTTTTGCTGAATTAGCATATTTAAGCATTGGAAAACGCAATACTTTTAAAACTAAGAATGTTGCTAATGCTATAAATATGGTGTTAATGGTAAACAAGTACATGGCTCCACCAAAAAAGTTCCAATTACCAATAGCCAAACCATAACCTGCTGTACACAAAGGCGGCATTAAAGCTGTAGCAATAGCAACACCAAATATCACAGAAGCAATTGTTCCTTTTTTGGTTCGTGCAATTATCAGTGCCAAACCACCAAAGAAAGCAATTAAGACATCCCTAATGTCTGGTCTCGTTCTTCCTAAAAGCTCTGAAGTTTCTGTACTCAGCGGAAATAACCAAAAGAATAAAAATGCCGTTAATAAACTTAAGACAATCATTGTGGCTAAGTTTATTAAAGACTTCTTTAATGTATCAATATCATTAATAGCTATAGACATTCCAACCCCTAAGATTGGCCCCATTAATGGCGAAATTAACATGGCTCCAATAACCACAGCTGTAGAATCTGCATTTAAACCAATGGAAGCCACAAAAATAGAACAAACCAAAATCCAAGCGGTTGCCCCTTTGAATGGAATATCATGCTTAATAGCAGTAATGGTGGCATCTCTATCTGTATCATCTCTAAAATCGAGTAATTCAGTTAAAAACAATTTTATACTTGCAAATAAACCTTGTGCATCTTTCTTAACGGCGTCCTTCTTTTCTTCAACAGCTTTCTCTTTGTTCATCTCATTAGTGATGCACTGCTCCTCTTCCTCTGAAAAATTAAATTTATGTTCTTCGCTCATAGTTTAAAAAAAAATCAAATTTTATAATTAAAAACCTAAAAATCAGTAATCAATATATTAAATGTATACCGCTAATAAAACAAAAGGTTTATCCATATTCTTCACCAAAATTGGCTTTTACATTTTGTAGCACTTTTTTAATATCTTGTTCTTTTTCCTTAGGAAAGATAAGCAAAACTTCGTCTTTATCTACAATGATATAATCTTTTAGTCCATCGACAACAATAATTTTATCTGCCTTAGAACGAATCATATTACCATGAGCATCTTCTAATAAGGTTTTAGCATTAACCACAGCATTAGCATTGTCGTCTTTATCTAACTTATCGTATAGGCTTCCCCAAGTTCCTAGGTCATTCCAATCGAAAGTAGCAGGAATCACATAAACATTATCACTCTTTTCCATAAGCGCATAATCTACAGATATGTTTTCTGCTTTTTCGTAATTATCACGAATAAAATCGTCTTCAAATTCTGTATTGTAAACGCTGAAACCACTTTCAAATAATTGATACAATTTAGGTTGGTTATTTTTGAATGCCGAAATAACGGATTTAGCACTCCACATAAAAATCCCGGCATTCCACAAAAAGTTACCTTGATCTATAAAAGACTTTGCCGTTTCATAATCGGGTTTTTCTCTAAATTGACTCACTTGTTTAATTTCAGTTGTAGCCGATTTATCATATTCAATATAACCATAACCTGTATTAGGAAATGTAGGCGTAATCCCCAAAGTCATCAAAGCATCGTTAGATTGGCAATACTCAAAAGCTGTTTTTACATTATTAGAAAAAGCCTCTTCATCTTCAATCCAATGATCACTTGGTGCTACAATCATTACTGCATCTTCATTTTCTTTCTGAATTTTTAAGGCTGCATATAAGATACAAGGAGCTGTATTACGCATGGCTGGTTCTAAAACCACTTGACGTTTGGTAACGTTTGGTAATTGTTCAAAAACAAGATCATTATAACGCTCGTTAGTTAATATAAAAATATTCTCTTCTGGAATTAACTGTGCTAAGCGATTAAATGTTTTTTGTATCAACGTGTCACCTGTACCAAGCATATCGTGAAACTGCTTAGGAAAATCTTGCGTACTTACAGGCCAAAATCTTGAACCAACTCCTCCTGCCATTAAAATGGCGTAATAATTTGAATTTTTGCTATCCATCAATCTATGTTTTAATCTAAAACCTCTACTTCTGCATTGGGGTTAAACAAATATAATTTACCCGAATTAATTTCTACACATTCATAGCGCTTTCTTCTTTTATTTCCCTTTTTAAACACTCTACCGTTGTAAAGTTTAAAGGTTGTATTCAAAGGTACTTCAAAAACATAGGTCTTATCGTTACTTTCGTCAAATTGCTTTAAGGCATAGGCGAGCTGCGTATCTGTATCGCTAGACGCTTTTGGATTTTTAAAATGATTAGCTAATAATGGCAATAACTCTAACGGAAAAATTTCGGGCCTTAAAAACGGCAACATTAAATGCTGAAAGGTATGCTTCCACTCTTTTCCATGTGGCTTAATAAGCCTTCCGTATGTTTTATAAGCTTCAAAATGGGCTATCTCGTGAATTAGTGTAATTAAAAATCGATAAACATTTAAATTAGAATTAATCGTAATCTGATGTTTCCCATTTGGTAATTCTCTATAATCTCCGTGTCGCGTTTTACGCTCATTTTTCACTTTTACGACTAAATGATCAATAGCTAAAAGCTCTGCAATCATGGGTTGTGCCGCAGGAGGAATAAAATTTAAAAGCTGTGTTTGCATTACTGCAAAAATAAGCGTTAAATTATTACTTTTTAAGTCTTTTTCTAATCAAAATAAACACAACAATTCCTATTATTACAAATGGCCAAATATACACTAGACCTATAAAAAACAATTTCAGAACATCCCAACCTGAAGTAAAACCGTCTTTAATTTCTGATAAAAACGTTTTTTTATAATGCTCTGGTTCTTCTTTATATTCTACCGTTTCATATAAATCAATCTGAATGGTACTAAAAGCCACTTTATTGGTTAAATATTTTAATTGTCCTTGACTGGATTCAATTTCCTCTTGAATACGTTGTAATTTTTCTTCAACACCTAATAAGTCTTCAACACTTTTTGCTTTTGTTCTAAGAATAGATTCGTAGCGCTCCTTAACCTCTAATTTTGTTTTCAATCTAGCTTCCACATCTATAAATTCTGAAGTCACATCTTTAGTGGTTATATTTTCATATTCAATAAATTCGGCAACACTGCTTATAGAATCCATAATAACATCAAAATCTTTAGAAGGTACTTTTAACGTGAATCGGTTTTCTTTTTTATAAAGATTATTCTCGAAGCGTAAATCTGAGACATAAGAATTGTATGCTTCAGAAATACGCTTGACGCGTTCTGTAGCTATTTTTACATCTTCAACTTTGTACCTCACATTTGCAGATTTAATGATTTTTAAATGTTTTAATTCTAATTTTGGAGTCTCGGTAGTACTATCATCGGTTTTAACGGCTTCAAAATCGGCTTTAACCTCAACACTTTCTAAAGCAAAGTTTTCCGAGGACTCTGAATGATTACATGCCACTAATAATACGGCTAGTACCCATAATTTTAATACTGTTTTTAATGATTTACGTTTCATAATTCTTTATTTTTAAGATTTAAAACCAAATCTATATTGAAACATGTATTAGCAATTGTAAAGCCGTTGTAAAACAATTGTAAAGCGTGTACAATACTGAAACAGAAGCACTAAAGCAAACTAACTATTGATTTCTAACGACTTAGAATTATTCGTTCACCTTAAGGAATTGGTTGTAAAAACCTTTCTGAAACGGCATAATGCTTCTAAGTCTGTAAAAGACTGGAGTGGAAATGACATTGTAGTGTTTCAAGAAGACTTATTTGAACGTGTAAAAGCACGAGTCAGTGAAAAATGGTTTTATACCTATTTTAAAAACGATGCTGATAAATTACCAAGGGTAGATATGCTTAATTTACTCAGCACTTATGTTGGATTTAAAAACTGGTCTGATTTTAAAACTGCGAACAGCAAAGTCTCTAAACAAAAATCTAAAGCCTTACAATTTTATCTCTTACCGATTGTACTACTAACAATTTTAATAGCCTTTTGGTTCACCAATAGAAGTCATACCTATACCATTTGTTTTATCGATGACATTAAAGGGCAACCTATAGATTCAATTCGTTTAGATATAAAAATTCTAAATATTGATGAAACTCCAACCTATATAAAATCTGATGACAACGGTTGTTTTACGTATACGACAGATGCAGACTATATAACGTTTGTAGTACAATCTCCTTATCATAAAACGGATACCATTGTTAAATCGATAAAAAACATAGACAATGGCAAAGTCAAATTAAATACAGATGATTATGCTTTAATGCTCGATTATTATTCTAGCAAAAACCTTATTGACTGGAAAGCACATAAAGCAAATCTCGAAAAGATCTTTTCTAATGATGCTTTAATTTATCAAATTTTCCCCAATAATATAGGTATCGAATTATACACAAAACATGAATTCATTACTAAACTCACAACACCAACGCAAAGTTTAAAACAAATGAAGATTCTGAGCAAAACCTATGCTGATGGTAAAATTGTGAAACTTAAATTTATTGTAGAATGAAACGCTATTTGACGCTTTTGGTTTTAATCTTGTGTAGTTGCAATAATAGCAATGAAAGATCTATTGAGCATTCTGAAATGGAATGTCTAGAACTCGATGACGCCAACACATTAACTATAGAAAAACCTTACTTTAATGAGTTACATATTGTTGAAGAAAAACTACAAGAAACATACGATCTAATTTACTTATCTAAAAAAAATGCAGCTTTTGAAACCTCTAGAAAATCAAGCACTATTCTGATTTCAAATATCATTTTAGATAGTTTAGACCATGACGATTATCCTATAGTAGATGATTTATATCAAATTGGATCTGTAGAAGTAATTAATGATTCTACTACAAACATCAATTTTGGTTATACCGTGAAACAACATAACGCTATAAAAAGAGATACTTTAAAGGCTCTTATAAAAAAGCAACACATTACGATTGAAGGTCAAACCACAACAGCAATCAAAATTGATTTTAAAAACTATAATGATTAATTATTAACGACAATCATCGTGGTACTAGTATTTACTTTCAGCAGGTATAAACCTGTTTCAGTATTAGTTAACGTAATTGTTGTTGTATTTGTCAATTCATTATAGCCTCTATCTCGTATTTCAATTTTACGTCCTCTCATATCATACACTTCAATGCGGTCATTCGTTTTTGTATTTGAAATATGCAATTTACCATTAGTTGTTGGATTAGGATAGACTCCCATTTCTGAAGCAACTTCAGTAACACTTAATTCTTCACCTTCAAAATAAGGTATTGCAAAGCTAAATGCATCTTCAGCTACCACTTGACCAATAAATCGTCCGGGAATATCATCTGCTGGTGGATGTATTCCACCCCAAATACGACTTAGGCTCGTTTGGTCTGAAGCATCTCTATAAGTTGCCCATTGTAAAACAACATCTTGTGATGGTCCTTCTTCAAATACTAAAAACTCATTCTTTTTTGCGACAAATTCGGCTATACCTCCAGGGAAAAATTCATCACCTGTTATCATAGTCATTAGTTCTGCTGCCGCTCTAGAATACGTAGAGTGTCCAGATACAAAACCTGCAAATGGTGGTGTCACAAAAGTTGGTCTCTGATAAGGGTACCAATCTTCTGCTAATATCCAACCTACACCTGCTTGGTCTGTTTCTGTATTACTTATATAGTCATGACCTTTCCAAGTATACATCTTTATTTTACCTACATTTTCATTAGTAAGACCCGCCAAAGGATCTCCCAACTCTACGACTTCGATATAACCATCAATTAATTCGATACCAGAAACACTATAGTTAGACAATGAAGGATCGGAACTTTGCCCTTGTGTTGCCATATAACGTATGGCAGATATTGGTCTGATATAATCATACCACCCTTTTATACTCCAACCAGAAATAGCAGCATCATGCATACCTCCACCTAATATAAAATAAGATTTAACATCCCATTCTAAAGGGGGTAAAATGTCTCCTTCTCCCTCAAAACGTTTTTCAAATTCCTGATGATCACTAACATAATTTAATAGTGTAAACCAATGACCTGGTGGAGTTTCAGAATCTGGACCGTCTGCCCAAAACTCTGCTAATACTCTAGTATAATCACCACGAGGCACAATATTAGGTTCGTAAGGATTACCTGTAAACGGATTTATAGCATGTCCATTACTATTAGAACCACCTTCTGTAAAATTATAAAAACTTGGATAGTCGGCATAATTTGTTGGAAACGTACTAATATCTACATTTCCTATTGCGCTTGGTGAAATATCCCACATAACATTATCGCTAGGATCTAAATGCGATTGCCAAACAGATACCATTGAAAATCCCCATTTATAAGCTTCACTTTCTGGGGTGTTTTCTGTTGTACTTATATAAGGTGGATTTGACGGATCGTGATACACATTAAAGACATTCCCATCCCTTTCGTATGCCACTTTATCCTCTTCTTTTAAGGCAAAAGGTAATACATTCCCCCATTCAGGACTTAGAAAAGGAGGTACATTACCTTCTACGATATTACCACTTTGATCAATAAAAGTTTCTAAACTTAGTGGCTCCCATCTATTAGGATCGTTTATAGGAGGGTGAAAAAAGACATCTAAAGCATAAGGTGCATTTACAGGTTCATAATAACCATTATCATAGCCAGTAGCTTCTCTTGCTCCATCTTGCAAACCATAATCTATTAATATCTGCCCAACAAAATTACCTAAAGCTGCTGCACTTCCATTTTCGTATAACAAAGACGTAAACGATGTATCGTAACCTAACTTGCCCATTAACAAATCAAATCTAGCTTGAGTCATTTCAACATTTGGGGAGTTTTGAAAACGATGAGACAACAAACGATACATTGCAAAACTAATAGCTTCTTTCTCTGACTCCTCTATACTTTCAGAAGGAGCAAAGTCTTCTAAAGTACTACTGAACCCATTGACCGTATTCCCAATTAAATAAGGTCTTGCAACATCGTCATAAATTGCCCAAATATCGTACATCGCAACACTAGAATGAAATAAATTCCTAGCATGTATCGTTGGCCTTGCATAATCTCGTCTTATAGCCTCTAGTAAAGCTTCATTCCATAATCTTGCAATAGATATATCTTCAGGAAGGTTATCTGCATTCAAATTAACCTGAACAGAAGTTGCTAAACTAATACAATCTTCAGTAGACTCTGTTACTGTAACAGATCCCAATTCTTCTATATGCCATTTCACGGTAATTGTATCTGTACCTTGACCACTTAAAATCTCTCCACCTACAACTTGCCAATTTGCTATTGATTCAGCTCCAATGCTATAAGTATACACCTCTGTAGAGAGAAAAGACGATGATAAATTACCCACAATAGTGTTAGGTGAAATATAACTACAAGAGCCATCGTCTGAGGTTGCATTAGGATTATAACTACAAGACAAAGGGTCTGTACAACCATAAGTTTTCTGGCTTGGTATAATATTTAACTCCTCATAACCCTGTCCTTCAATTGCCTTTATAGTTGTATCTACACTTAAATCGTTATAAGTTTCAATTAAGCCTGATGGCCATTTTATTTCTAGTTCTGTAATTGTAGTTGCTTCACCCAGACCAAAATGGACCGCTTGTAAGCTCTGACTCAATAAGCCTACACCAGAATAATAACGTTTTAAGCTTCCGTTTTCTGTAGTTAGGGTCACTATTGTACCTATGGCATCACGATTTGATGTTGTGCCTTCTAATTGAATTTTGAAAAAATGTACAGCAGGATCTGTAGTATCAAAATTTAGGGTTTTGTTTTCGTATAGAAATGATGGTCTATCACTATTAGTAATAAATAAATCGATGTCTCCATCATTATCATAATCCCAATCAATAGCCTCTACACTTATAGTTAAATCGTTTAATTGTAATTGAGCTGAAACATTATAAAACTTATCTTCGCCTTCTACAAAAGCATTTCTAAAATAAAAATTTTGTTCTGCGCTTCTATTACCGAAATCATAACCATTAGCAATAAACAGATCTTCATCGCCATCTAAATCGAAATCGGAAAATCGTGTTCCCCAAGACCATCCTGTAGCGTTAATCTCATACGCTTCGGCCTGTTCGCTAAATGAATTATCACCATTATTACGAAGGAAAAAATTCTGATCTATTGTAGTTATAAATAAATCAAAATGACCATCATTATTATGATCACCTATTGTAATTCCCATATCATCTCCCATAGTAGCTAGACCATAGTCTGCTGCTTGTTCTACAAATGAATTACCATTATTGTTTATATAGACATAATTAGCTTTACTTAGGTCGTTTGAAACTAGTAAATCCATAAAACCATCTTGATTAAAATCAAAAGGCAATGCAGTATAACTATGTCTACTTACATCTGAAAAAAGGCCTATTTCAACTGTTACATCTTCAAATGTATTGTCTCCATTATTTTTATAGAGTTGGTTTGTGCCACAACCCGACCAATCATTAATATAGATATCTAAATAGCCATCATTATTATAATCAAACCAAGTTGCTCCTGTATTATAGCATTCATTAAAAGTTGTAAATCCAGCACTTTCTGTAATATTAACAAACGTGCCATTACCTAAATTTTGCCATAATTGTACTTTTAATGAGTAGGTTAAGAATAAATCTGGAAATCCATCATTATTAAAATCTCCCCAAAATGCACCATTTTTATTTCCAGCTAAACCAAAGTATTCGCCACCACCTTCTTCTTGGAGTAATAAATTAGTAAAACCAGCTATTTCTGTAACATCGGTAAATGTTCCGTCATTATTATTTCGAAATAAGCGACTTAACGTTTTAGGGCTAGTAGGATCGTCTTTTGCCTTTGCAACCACGAAAATATCTAAATCATTATCACCGTCATAGTCGGCTACGGCGACTCCATTATTCTCTCGAAGCACCCCTAAACCAACAGTGTTTTCTACCCGATTAAATGTTTGCGCATTTACATCTTGAAAAATAAAAAACAATAAAAAAGCAACGAAAATGAAACGTATTTTGTTTGGTAATTTTAGACTCATTTCTTTGGTTATTTTTATAAATATAAAAATTAGCTTTAATATTTTATTATCCAATTGTTAGAATAACACAAATGATATAAAACAATTGGCTTTTTTAATTAAAAGTCAGCTTTAGCTATGACATCAATATATTAAGGTGTAGAATTAGAAACCTGCAATACTTTTCCGTTATAATATTTATTTCCTGTTAAGGCAAAATCTTGAATATATGTTGCCATTTCTTTAGCCGATGTCGGCGCTTGATAGCCAGGAAAAGCTTCTTCTAACATTTCGGTTTGAACAGCTCCTAATGCTAAAACATTAAATTGAGGGCCTGTTTCTTTATATTCTTCAGCGAGTAACTCTACCAAAGTAATTACAGCACCTTTACTAGAACTGTATGCTGATAATCCTGCAAACTTCATACTTCCTTGAATACCTCCCATCGAACTAATGGTCACTACGTGCCCATTGTTCTTCATAAATGGAAGTACCGTTCGTGTTAATTCTGAAACACCAAACACATTGGTTTGGTATACTTTTTCAAAGTCTTTAAATGTTGTTTGTGCAAAAGGTTTATTAATTATGGCACCAGCATTATTAATTAAAATATCTACATGCTTCCATTCTTTTTTAATAAAGTCTGCTACTTTTTGATAATCATCCTCATTACATAGATCAAATGCAAAGGATGAAATATTATCAAAATGAAGTTGACTTATTGGCTTTGTATTTCGCGATAATGCTAAAACATTATGGCCTTGTTTTGCCAATAGGCAAACTAATTCAAATCCAATTCCACGACTTGTCCCTGTTATAATAATATTTTTATTCATCTTTTAATATCACTTCTTTTGTTGGTGCGTTCATCATGCCTTCTAATGCAGGAATCATCTTATTAATAAAGTTAACCATATGCTCATAATCCATTTTATCGGCTTCATCATCTACATGATGGTAGTAATCGTAATTTGTAAAATCGAAAGTTGAAATGGCATGTGCAGGTATATTTAATTCTTTAAAGAAGGGAAAGTTATCTGACCTCATAAATAAATTCATCTTTTTTGCTCTATCAAAAAAACCAACAACTTCCTCACCTGCATATTTATTTAAAGTTTCAGCTAAACTAGAGCGTTCGTAACCACTCATATAAGCCATTGGTTCCGTTGAAGCTCTAGGTACACCAATCATTTCAAAATTAATCATTGTATAAACATTCACCCCCTTATCTTTTAAACGTTTAGCTAAATGAGCAGAGCCTTTTAAACCTAATTCCTCAGCATCATATAATGTAATTAAAATGCTACGTTTATTGCTCTTAGTCTGGGCAAAATACCTCCCAAATTCCATAGCCGCTATGGTACCAGAAGCATCATCATTGGCGCCATTTGCAATTGAATCTCCTTCTACTACTTTTCCTTTACCAATATGATCGTAGTGTCCACCTAGAATTATATATTCATTTTTAAGTTTTGGGTCATTTCCTTCAATAACTCCAACAATATTGTAACCATCTAAATCATTTAGTTTAAACGAATCGCGATACGTTTTAAAATAAGGTTTAATACCATTAGACTTTAAATAGTTTTCTATAAAAACAGCGGCTTTTTCTATGCCTTCAGTTCCTGTTGCTCTCCCTTCCAATTCATCTGAAGTTAAATACTCCATACTTGCTCTAATGGCTTTTTCTGTGATTTCAGGTGTTACTTCATTAGAGTTTGACGTTTTTTTACTCGAAGAACATGAACAAACTAATGCTATTAAGATTATTGAAAGTGCTTTTTTCATCATAAATTTTATTTGTGTTTAAATATAAAAAAATCCTATACCAAACTAATGGCATAGGATTTAAAAGATTATTTTTAATTGAAAAGATTTACATTTTTTTGTTCGCTTTTTTAGCTAAACGCGCTACTTTTTTATTCAAATCTTTCATTAATTTATCTACTGCGCTTTCACACATTGGTTGAATCTTATCTGTACTCATAACAGGAATACCTTTTACCATAGCTGCTTTTTTTGAAGAACCCGCAACTTCATGAAACTGAAAAATACTCTTATTATCTTTAGAATATAAATCCATACTAAATCTTGCTTGTATGCTAACATAACCAAAACTACCAACTCCTGTTTTCACAAAACCAAAATCTAAATGAATAAACATTATAGCATCTACACCTAAATCTTCTGCAACGCCTTTTAAATCTTTAACATTTTGTCTGTAATTAGGGATAACCTTATAGCCTTGAACCGTTGTAGTTGATTCTATATCTTTATTTATGCTTCCTGCTTCTTCATAAGTAGGTTTAAACGTTTTATATGTTTCATTAGCCCATACATCTTCTTCTGCTATAAATTCAAAATCAAAATTTTCAGCGTATTCACTAAAAAAAGCGTCATGCAATTTATTAAGTGGCTCAGTTAAATTAAAATTGGGGTCATCACTTAGGTTGGTGTTTTTTGCAATTAAATCTGCAGAAGCATCAAGTGCTGATAAGTCTATCATTTTGTCTGCATAAAATGTTACAACAGCCACTTTCTTCTTTTGTGCATTACCCAACATAAATAATGTAAGAAATGTCATTAACACAACTACTTTTAAATTTTTCATTTTATATTTTTAGTAAACTACTGAATAGCAGTTAAATTTAGCTGCAAAAGTAATCTTATATTATGGTTAATACAACAACAAAAAAAAACCTATTTCAGGTTAATGAAATAGGTTTTTTATATAATCTTCACGATGCTGTGAACGTTAATATATTAAACTAACATTGTCACAGGGTTTTCAATATATCCTTTTAAAGTTTGAAGGAATTGTGCTCCGGTTGCACCATCTACAGTTCTGTGATCACATGCTAGACATAATTTCATAGTATTACCTACTACAATTTGTCCGTTTTTAACTACTGGTTTTTCAACAATATTCCCAACAGATAAAATCGCTGAATTTGGTTGATT
Source organism: Winogradskyella sp. ECml5-4 (assembly GCF_036903175.1). Classification (NCBI taxonomy): domain Bacteria; kingdom Pseudomonadati; phylum Bacteroidota; class Flavobacteriia; order Flavobacteriales; family Flavobacteriaceae; genus Winogradskyella; species Winogradskyella sp. ECml5-4. Next base: position 158,227 of record NZ_JAYJLF010000011.1, read on the forward strand.
AATAATTGATGTAAAGCTATCAATACCAAACATTCCTAAATTAGAAACCGTAAACGTACTACCTTCCATCTCTTCTAAAGACAATTTCTTGTTTCTTGCTTTACCAGCATATTCTCTAACAGCAGCACCAATTTGTGTTAAGCTTTGCTCATTTGCAAATTTAACCACTGGCACTAATAAACCATCTGGCACAGCAACGGCAACACCAATATGAACATGATTGTTTAATTGCATTCTGTCATCAAACCACTGAGAGTTAACTTGAGGATGCTGTTTTAACGCTAAAGCACATGCTTTAACAATCATATCATTATAAGAAATTTTAGTATCTGGTATAGAGTTATATTGTGCTCTAAATGCTATTGCATTTTCCATGTCAAACTCCACATTTAAATAATAATGTGGTGCGGTAAATTTAGATTTTGCTAAGTTTTTAGCAATGGCTTTACGCATATTTGAATTTGGCACTTCGTCAAAATCTTCTTGTCCTGTTGGAACAAATTTACCAACTGAAGCAGATTGTGCTGCTGGAGTAAAGTTTTCGATATCACGCTTTACAATACGTCCATTTTCACCAGAACCATTAACTTGACTTAAGTTAATTCCCTTCTCTTCTGCCATTTTTTTAGCTAAAGGAGAAACAAAAACTCGTCCTGAGCTTGTATTTGACGTTGAGACTTTTGGTGTTTCTTTCTTTGCTTCTACTTTTTTAGGCTCTGCTTTTGGTGTTTCTTTTTTAGTTTCAGCCTTTGGAGCTTCTTTCTTTTCATCACCACCATCAACTTTAAAGTTTTTCGCAAGACCTGAAATGTCAGTTCCTTTAGGACCTATAATTGCTAATAAAGAATCTACTTTAGCCGTTTCTCCTTCATTTAAACCAACGTATAATAAGTTACCTGATTGGAATGATTCAAATTCCATCGTCGCTTTATCGGTTTCAATTTCAGCAAGAATATCTCCTTCTTCTACCTCTTCTCCTACTTTTTTAAGCCATGTTGCTACTGTGCCTTCTTCCATGGTATCACTTAAACGCGGCATGGTAACCACTGTAACACCTTCTGGAATTTCAACTTCACTTGCTGATTCCGCTTCTTGAGATTCTTCAGCAGCACTCTCAGTATCTTCTGTTTTTTCTTCAGATGATTCTGATGCGCTTCCATTTAAGTAACTAGAAATATCTTCGCCTTCTTCACCAATAATAGCTAAAAGCGTATCTACTTTTGCAGTTTCACCTTCTTGAACACCAATATGTAGTAACGTTCCTTCGTTAAAAGACTCGAACTCCATAGTTGCTTTATCCGTTTCGATTTCTGCTAAAATATCTCCTTCTTCAACTTTGTCACCTACCTTTTTTAACCAAGAGGCAACAGTTCCTTCTTCCATGGTGTCGCTTAAACGCGGCATATTTATTACTTCTGCCATAGCTTATTTAATTTTGTGATCTATAAATGGGTAATCTTCTTGCTCATAAACAGCATCGTACATCACACTCTTATCTGGATAAGGAGACTCGTCTGCAAATTTTTCACATTCAGAAACGCGTTTCTTAACATCCTTATCAATAGCTTTTAAATCTGCTTCTGTAGCATATCCTTTCTCTAAGATAATATCTTTTACCTGAGTAATTGGGTCAATTTTCTTATACTCTTCAACCTCATCTTTTGTTCTGTAGTGCTGAGCATCTGACATTGAATGCCCTCTATAACGGTATGTTTTCACTTCTAAGAACGAAGGTCCGCCACCTTTTCTAGCACGTTGAATTGCTTCATCAAAAGCTTCAGCAACTTTAATAGGATTCATCCCATCAACTGGTCCAGAAGGCATTTCGTAGCCTAAACCTAATTTCCAAATATCTGTATGGTTTGCTGTACGCGCTACAGAAGTTCCCATAGCATAACCGTTGTTTTCACAAACGAATACAACTGGTAAATTCCAAAGCATTGCTAAGTTAAATGTTTCATGTAATGAGCCCTGTCTTGCAGCTCCATCACCAAAACAACAAATAGTTACAGCATCTTTACCATGATATTTATCTCCAAAAGCAATACCAGCTCCTAAAGGAATCTGACCACCTACAATTCCGTGACCTCCGTAAAAGCGGTGTTCTTTTGAAAAAATATGCATTGATCCACCAAGACCTTGAGATGTACCTGTTGCTTTTCCATATAACTCTGCCATTACTCGTTTAGGATCTACTCCCATACCAATTGGCTGAACGTGATTACGGTAAGCCGTTATCATTTTGTCCTTAGTTAAATCCATAGCATGTAATGCACCTGCTAATACAGCTTCTTGTCCATTATATAAATGAAGGAATCCTCTAACTTTTTGTTGAATGTAAACTGCGGCAAGTTTGTCTTCAAACTTTCGCCAGAACAACATGTCCTCATACCACTTTAGGTAAACTTCTTTGGTTATTTTTTGCATTTTTTGATGAGTTCTTTAAAATAGAATAGCAAAAATAACACTTTAGAAAATACTGATGAAACAGTATATCGTAAAAAAACAGTTAATTAATGAATTTAATGCAACGAAAACGTTATAATACCGAACTTTCAAAAAGAAGCGGCAACAAATTCGCTAATGAGTTAGATTTTACCACCTTTCCTTTTGCTCCCATAAAATAAATTTCGATGGGTTGATTTTGTTTGATTTCGTATTCTGCGATAGATTGCCTACAGGCACCACATGGAGGGATTGGTTTATCTGTTACTTGATTTTGGGAAGATGCTGTAATTGCCATTTTTAGAATCTTAGCCTTTGGATATTTGGCACCTGCATAATAAATAGCTGTACGCTCTGCACATAAACCAGAAGGAAAACACGCATTTTCTTGATTACTACCAATGACAACCTCATTATTATCGAGTAAAATAGCAGCACCTACATTAAATTTTGAATACGGTGCGTAGGCGTTATCTCTAGCTTCAATTGCCGTATTCATTAAGTTTTGAATTGCTTGAGGAAGCTCATTAAAACCTGTATATACTTGTAATGTAGTTTCTATTTTAACCTCCTTCATAAATTTACTATTTATTTTAGACAAAAAAACTATTGCTTTTTTTAACAATAGTTTTGAAATTTAAATTATTTATAGATTCTAATACTCATCATATTCCCCTGATCCAAAGTTAAAGGTCAATGAAAAACGCAATGTGTTTTCTAATGGACTTTGAATTTTAGAGGCTGAGAATAGGTACGATAAATCTACATTTATTGTTGTGTATTTAAACCCTGCTCCTAAAGCAAAAAACTTACGTGCTCCTTTATCATCTGCTTCATTAAAATACCCCGCTCTAAACGCAAAGTTCTCTTGATATGTATATTCAGCACCTAATGCCCATGTAAATTCTCTTAACTCTTCACTAAAACCTCCTGGTGCATCACCAAACGATTGAAAAACTCCACTTAAGAAACTTACATCTGTACTTTGACCTTCAATGATAACATTCTCTTCTGAAGCATCTAATTGCTCTTGTGTTTGAAAATCTCCATCATCTGGACTAAAAACACCATCATCATTTGTATCTGTAAATACCGTTTTATCTCCCATAATTGGAGGTGTTGGCACTAAATATTTAGAAACCTCAGCAGTAACAGCCAATTTACTATACTGGTCGAAAATAAAATCGAAACCAGCACCTAGACGTAAATTAGTTGGCTGAAATACTTCTTGACCACCATCATCGTACTTAAATCTTGGACCTAAGTTTTGTACTGCAAAACCTAATCTCCAACGCCCATTAAAATCATTATAAGCCTCTTCTTCACTTTGGTAATATCCTGTTATATCTGCTCCAAATGTACTCCCTGGACTCGCATTTGGATCTACTGTATCAATTCTAAGGGCTGAACGCATATAACGTAGAGCTACTGCCATAGCAAATTGATCACTTAATCTTAACGAATATGCTGCATCTATAGCAAATTCATTTGGTTTTACTGCTACACCAGGATCATTAGCATCTTGTGTTAGCACAATTTCACCTAATGAAAAATATTTAAGTCCTGCAGAAAAAGAACTGTACTCGTTTATTCTATTGAAATAAGTTACATAACTTAACGAGATATCATTTACTAATCTGGTTAAATAGGGTGTATAACTTAAACTCACTCCTTGTTTAGCTTCTGAAAATGCATATTTTGCAGGATTGTATTGTTGTGAAAATCCATCGACAGAGGTAGCTACACCCATATCTCCTAAAGAGGCTGATCTTGCATCAGGTGCAATAAGCATAAAAGGCAAGCCTGTAGTAATTACTCTACTATCAAAACTGTTACGAGTAATTTGTGTGGTTTCTACTTGAGCAAAGGTTAGGTTAATTGTCGCGATAGCGATTAGGGATAATATGTATTTCTTCATGTTCATTTTAGTTATTAATGCTAACTTATCAGCACTAATTCGTTAGCAAATATAAATTATTATTTAAGAATTAATTTAAACTTTTTCTTTTTGCTCTCAATTCAACTTCTTTTTTTCCTGCTTTCTGTTTTCTTATACCGTAATAATGAAAATCTTCTACAAAATAAAAAGCTATAATTTCAGCTACAAAACAAAAAAATTAAACACTTCTATAGTATAACAAGTTTTTGAATTTTTTCAACTTGCTTATTTAAACGGTTAGATTTCACTTTTAGTTTATAAACATAGACTCCTTTTCCTATTTTATCTCCAAAATCATCTCTTCCATCCCATATAATGCTTCTAGATAATGACGACGAACCTTTAGAACAACATTCATCGGCACTAGTTTGTCCATTTAAAGTTCTTACCAATTTACCTGTGACTGTAAAAATTTGCACAGAAATATCTAAAGGATCAGAACTGTTATGATTAAACCAAAACTCTGTATAATTCACAAAAGGATTTGGATAATTTAAAACATTATCAATAATCAATTCTTCGTCTTCATCAAAAACTCTAAACTGAATTTCTGCTGTTGAAGAATTATTATAAACATCCCAAGCTTTTAATGTAAGTGTATGCACTCCTGGTTCTAAATCTCTAAAAGGATAAGAAACTGTTCCATTAGTATAATCATCTACACTGGCTTGGTAATAATTATTTAATACAATTGGGTTGGTTTCGTCTCCATCTATAATGGCTGTAATATCGTGACCTATCCCGCTTGCTGTATTGATTCCATTATCGTCTTGAAGTTTCACCAACAACGTTGGTGATTCGTTAGTGATACCTCCAGACACAAAATTTTCGTCATTCATGAATAGATTTATCACTGGTCCGATATCATCTGTTGGTGCATTTTCATTAATACCTCCAACTTTAATATCGAAATTTGCACCTGCTTGATCTGAAAGTTGATCATCCGTTTGAGCATAAAAACTAATTTTACCATTGCCAACAGGAATAACAATATCTCTTGGTACAATAAAATCGAATTCAAATTGCCCATTAACAATACTTGCTTGCCCTTTAAAAATGACTTCCCCTAATGTTGTATAGTCCATAATAATTACACCATCAGCGTCTGTTACTCCATCATTACCTAAGGTTTGACGTTCAATTGGCTTATCATAAACCGTAGCGGTTAATGTTCCTTTATAATTAGGTAATACGTTTCCATTTACATCTACAACCTCACCTGCTAATTTTGTATAAGCTAAAGCTTTAAGTGTATCAATAGGCTGTGTAATTTCTACATCATTAACCTTAGTTAATCTAATATCTGGTTTTGCGAAGGCTAATTTCATTGCTGGATCACCAATTAGAAAGACCAATCGTTTTTGAGAACGCCCAACGATAGAATTATCTGTTTTAGTTAATCGCAATGCTTCTCCAATAGATGGATAATCATTAGAACCAAACGCATAGAGATAATCGTCCAAGGCTAGGTTAAAAAATCTTCCAGTAGATTCTGAGATTTGACGTGTTGTTGTTAGTAAAGCAATGGCACCTCCGTTTTTATTCCAAAAGGTAAACTCTCCTGCCGTATCTCTATGTGGATCATCAAATTTGGTATATTCACAAGTTACAGTTATAAACAAATTGTATTTGCAGATATTATTAACTTCTTGTGAATCAAACTTATCAAAAATCCGTTCTTTTGCTATTCCATCTTCTCCGCCATGACCAAAATAATTCACTACTAAAGCTCCAACTTCAATAGCGTCTCTTATGGCTTCATTTACTTTAGGATATCTATCTCCTGCTGCAGTTGACTCTTGCTCAAAAGCATCAGAATGAATCTTTACGACATTTAAAAATGGTTTTTCTTGATTTAGCGAATTCCCCAAACTTTCTGTAGTCTCTTGTAAATTTCTTTCCCAGCCCTCATCAACATCATCAGAAATAAGCAACACATTATTCCTCCAACTGCCATAAGACTCAGATTGATAGTAGGTATTAATTTTATCTACCATTTCTTTGGCTCGCTGTACGTCTTCTGCTAAAATTCGGCCTACAGCGATATCCATTCTATCAGAAGTTGTTAACCCATCTCCCTCATTATCATCTAGCATGGCATAGAAATCATCTGAAACAAAGGAATTACCGAGACTAAAACTTGCTTTAGAGTACCATGATGGCACTAAGTTGGTATTATTACGTATTCTATCCTTATAGTCATAAGACCCTTCTCCAAACAAGCATAAATATTTTAATCGTTTGCTTGGTGTACTTGCATTATCATAAACGTATTTAATAAAATTCCTAATTGCAGCTACATCCTGACTTCCTGTACTAAATTCATTATAGATTGTTTCTAAATCAACTACTTTTACGTTTAGATTATACCTATCTCTATTAATTTGCGCTAAACGTTCTGCTTGTGTTGTCAGTTGAGAAGGAGATAAAATAATATAATCTATATCTTCAAACTGTCCTTGGGCATTATTAAAAATAGTTCCTTTTAGATTTTGATTTGCAACACTTGACCTGCTGTCTTTATTAGGTTGTAAAACACTGGCATTAGAAAATGCTATATATGTTTTCTGTTCTCCAGATTGTGCTTTAAAGGTTATTGTATTTTCGCTAGTAGAATTTACAAGATTGGTAACATTAAAACGATCTGTAACATCCCATATTTCTGTTACTGCAGAAGTATTAGACAAGTTATATTGAGCTATTCCAGGTGTGGTAATAACATCTTTATTTTTAAAAACTAACTGATCGCCTTCATAAATTAAGTCTCTAGTTGCTTCAATATTAATATAATCTAAAAATGCATTTGACGATGGGTTACCGTTGTTGTTATAATCAAATGTAACCGTAATCTCATCAGATGTAATAATATGTGAGTTATTGTGTGTTTTATCAGTTGCTAATACAGATCCAGGACTTATGGTTCCTAATCCTATATTATCAACTTGATTTCCATTTATTGAAATCTTCATTGTTGTTTCTACTTCAGAAACAGACCCAACAACAATTTTAAAATCTACAGGAATATCAGTTACTAAATTTGGAAATTCAAATTTATAGGAACGTTGATTTTCAATATCAAAATCATCTCCAAACCAACGTCTACCTATTTTTCCCAGGTTATATTCATCAACTTCGTAGTACTGATAATCTTGAAATGTATTAATTACTATATCTGGCGAAGCATCTATAGTTGGCATTTCTTGAATACGCTTACCATTACCAGAACTGATATTCACATAATAATATGTCTTATCTGTAAATATATTTAAATTGGTTTCACTTTCTTCACTATAAGTTTTAGGTCCTTCACCATAAAAAAGGATGTAATCATTGTTATCAAAGCTTCCATCTTCTTCACCAATGAACTTTACGGCATTTTCTACAACATCGAAAGGGTAATTTTCTGAATTACTTAAAGGTAACATTCTCCCTCCATTACCATAAATTTTTATTGTTCTTGGATCTACTGAATTGGTATTAATACCTAAACTACTTAAAAAGCTTTTGGATAATCTATAGACACCCGAATCTTCAATATAAAAACGAAACCATTGTCCTGTACTTAAAACTGAGTTTACAATTCCATTGGCATCATTTAGGTTGTTGGCTGTACGAGCAGAACGTGTGCTATACGTAATTGTAAAGCCTGTAATTTTTTTATAAACTCCTCTATCCTTAATAATAGGACTTAATTCAAAATAATGAGCACGTTTATCTCTTGCATTAGTATTGTATATCTTATACTTAGGAGAATTTGGAATTAATTTTGGACTTAAATTCTTTAATTCAGAAGCAGAAATAGATTCATAAGCAACATTGGTTAATTGTATTGAGTTTTCATCAATTTGACTTCCGTTACTTTCCCATTGAGCAAAAAAGGTTAAACCATCACTTTCATTATAACTAAAATGATTATCATCAAAAGCAGGCACTTCTATTTTACTATAAGCTGTTTCTAAAACTTTATATCCACTCCAATTTATATTAAATTGTTTTTGCTGCCCAAAACAAAGCACACTAAACAACATCAAAGCGATTATATAGCAATTTTTCATGTATTCTTTTTCGTTTTTAGTCTCAAATAAAATAACGCCTGTTAAAGCACTATATTATGACTTTGCAATTTTTATTTCAAAAATACAACAATAATTCATTTGCTCCCTCGTTATTAAAGAGCAAAATACATCGGCAAATCGAAAAAAGTCCGTTGTTGTGCTCAAAAAAAAGGATGAAATGCACATTTTTTTGCAATTAGACGCGAAAAAAAGTTGTCAGTTTACCTTTAATTGTTATATTGCGACTCTAAAATTAAACGAGCTTACTTAAACGTATGGATATGAAACATGTCTCAAACCTAAAATTTCTAATAGCAGTAACGCTTTGCGCTTCAATTGTAAGTTGCAACCGTTCTTCTAATTCTGGCAATGTAGATACTGCCACAGGATGGAAAATCAACGATAAACAAGGTGGTTTTCAGTACAACACTCAATTTAAGGAACAAGAAACACCTCCTGGAACTGCATTCATTGAAGGCGGAACCTTTACAATGGGTAAAGTAGGTGATGATCCAATGCACGATTGGAATAACACTCCAAATCAACAACATATTCAGTCATTCTACATGGATGAAACTGAAATTACTAACCTAAATTATCTTTATTATTTAGATTATTTAAAAAGTGTTTATCCTCCAGATAACCCAGATTTCGCACTTATATACAAAGGTGCACTTCCTGACACATTAGTTTGGAGAAATCGTTTAGGTTATAATGAAATGATGACAGAAAACTATTTACGTCATCCTGGTTATGCAAATTACCCTGTTGTTGGTGTAAGTTGGATTCAAGCTGTAGAATATGCTAATTGGAGATCTAACCGTGTAGCTGAATTATCTTTACAAGAAGCTGGTTACATTAAAAGAGATGCTCAATATACCGATTTGAATGCTGAAAGTACTTTTGATGTTGATACTTATATTAACGCTCCTACAGAGACTTACGGAGGTAATTCGGAGGTATTAGAAGGTGGAAAACGTAGACAACAAACAGATGCAGATGGCAATCCTGTTAATATTTATGCTAATAGAGAATCTGGTGCAATCCCTGTAAAATACAGACTACCAACAGAAGCAGAATGGGAATATGCCGCTTTAGGTATGAGTGAATTACGTAGCTTTAATGTTTATAGAGGACGTAAAAAATACCCTTGGGATGGTCAATATACAAGATCTGGAAAGCGTGTAAATCGTGGAGATCAAATGGCTAACTTTAAGCAAGGAAAAGGTGATTATGGTGGAATTGCTGGCTGGTCTGACGATGGTGCAGATATTACTGCAGAAGTAAAAACATACTCACCAAACGATTATGGTTTATATGACATGGCTGGTAATGTTGCCGAATGGGTTGCCGATGTTTACAGACCTATTGTTGATGACGAATTCAATGATTTCAACTACTATAGAGGAAATGTATATACTAAGAATGCAATCAATGAAGATGGTACTGTAAAAATTGTAACTGCAGATGAAATTGTTTATGATACATTAAGCAACGGAAAAATTGTAGCTAGAGATTTACCTGGTGAAATCGCAAGAGTTCCTGTAGATGAAGAAGAAACTTATTTAAGAACTAACTTTAGTAAAAGTGATAACATCAACTTTAGAGATGGTGACAAACGTTCTTCTCGTTACTACAGAGAGAATTTTGATGAAACAGAAGGTGGAGCAGCAAAGAAAAATACCACTAGCAAAATGTACAACTCACCAAAACATAGAGTTGAAACAGATTCTGCTGAGGGTAAATTAATTAGAGAATATGACAAATCTAATAGTAGAACATCTTTAATTAATGACGAAGTAAGAGTTTATAAAGGTGGTTCTTGGAGAGATAGAGCATACTGGATTGACCCAGCACAACGTCGTTACTTCCCACAAGATATGGCAACAGATTATATTGGCTTTAGATGCGCAGTATCTAGAGTTGGTTCTAAAAGCCAAAAAGGTGGAAAAAGACGTAACTAATAAACGTTAAATAATATTTTAAAAAGTCCTGATAAATTTATCAGGACTTTTTTATTTTTAAGCTCATGAAAATAGACGATATATATCAAAAATTTAAAGCCTGCACAGCGGTTTCTACAGACACTAGAAAACTTCAACAAGGCTGTATGTATTTTGCGCTTAAAGGGGATAATTTTGATGGCAATCAATTTGTAAATAAAGCTTTTGACGGTGGAGCAAAATATTGTGTTATAGATGATAAAAATGCTTTAATAAGCGATGATTGCATCTTAGTTGAAGATGTATTAACAACACTTCAAAAGCTTGCAACATATCATAGAAAGACAATTAACATTCCTATTATAGCTTTAACTGGCAGCAATGGTAAAACCACTACAAAAGAGCTTATTAATGCGGTTTTAGAAACGACGTACAAAGTAAAAGCTACAGTTGGAAATCTAAACAACCATATTGGTGTGCCATTAACCTTATTAAGTTTTACAAAAGAATTAGACTTTGGAATTGTAGAAATGGGAGCCAATCACCTAAAGGAAATTGCTTTTTTATCGGGTATTGCACAGCCTGATTATGGTTTAATTACCAATTTTGGAAAAGCACACCTAGAAGGTTTTGGAAGCATTGAAGGAGTTATTAAAGCGAAGTCTGAATTGTATGATTTTTTAATGCAAAATCAGAACAAAGTCTTTATAAACACTGACGACAAAAAGCAAGTAACTCAAATTGCTAACTATAATAATGTTAGTCATTTTGGATCTCATACGAATAATGATTGTATTGTTGCTTTTGAAAATGCAAACCCCTATGTCACCATAACATATGATGGTATTACAATTGAAAGTCAACTTATAGGCGATTATAATTATGGCAACATAGCAGTAGCTGTTGCGATTGGAAAATATTTTAATGTAAGCTCTGATAACATACAAAAAGCTATTGAAAGTTACCACCCAGATAATAACCGCTCTGAAATTATAGAAAAAGGCAATACAAAAATTATTCTCGACGCTTACAATGCCAATCCTACAAGCATGTTAGCAGCGCTTAAAAATTTTAAACAACTACAAGTTAAAAACAAGTTTCTCTTTCTTGGAGATATGTTTGAATTAGGTTCTGAATCTGAAAAAGAACATCAAAACATAGTCGATTTTATTGAAGATCATTTTGAAAAAAACACATATTTAATTGGTAAAAACTTTTATAAGACCAAAACCAAAGCATCAACACTTAAGTTTTCAACTTATGAAGATTTAAAACCACATATAGAATCGCTTCAACTTAATAATGCTACAGTTTTGATTAAAGGGTCTCGCGGAATGGCTTTAGAACGAATTTTAACATTATTATAAAATAAATAGCCGTGAAAGAATTCTCTTTCACGGCCTGCTATTAACAACAAAAAAATAATTGGGAATTACCCTTTTGTAATCTTAAGTAAAAATTTAAGTTATTCTCTTCTGTACTTTCTTAGAGACAAGTAGAATTTATTTTTAAAAGTATTACACTCATCAACGAGCTTCATATAACTTATCCGCTTCTGTTCATGGAATCTTAATCGGTTTAAATCATATTCAGTTTTCCCATATTGATATTCGGTTTTCAACTCTTGCTCGTACTTGCACAAGATGGCCATATTTAAGACATTCTTTCTTCGAATGGCTTGAATAGTACTAGAAACAGAAGCCTTTTTAATAAGCTGTTTTTCTATAACACTAAAATGATCCAGTTCGTTATTAAAAAATTCTAAAGTATTAATCCATAGATTTAATTCGTTTAAATCTTTTTGTATACACAATTTTCTTTGCTGATTAAGTTGATGCGATAAAACGGTGTTCAAAAGCTTATATGATATAAGATTAATTAATTTTTATAAGTGTAAACTTTCCTTGTACTTTATTAAAAAACTCATCTTTAAGCCTCCTGTATTTATCCAAGTGATATAGGTAACTTCTCCTATAACTTTCGTGCTCATTAATGTATGCCATATCGCATTGTGTATCCTCACACTCTACAATGTTAGATCTAGAATTTGAATATTTTATAAGTGCTTCTAATAGGATTTCGTTTTCAACTTTCTTTTTTTGAAAACGCTCCTCAACACTATAGTCTTCCAATTTTTCATTTAGATCTGCGGTGCAAATATTAATAAGGTTAACCAACTCTTTTTTTATATACTTTAAATGATTAATCCAATTACTTAACTCCATAGTGTTGATTTTATGTGTTACATCAACATCTGAATCGTGATGAAAAATTTCAGTATTTAAAGTTGTCATATCTTATATTTTTACATTACAATATCTAATCCACTAAACGTTTCTTCTTGGGTTACATCAATAATTTTTAGCTGTTGTTTCCCTCCTGGAAAATCCCAAAAAATGGTATCCTCTTTTGAATAACCAATTAATGCAGATCCCATTGGTGTAAGAATAGAAATCTTATTTTGTTTTATATTTCTTTCTGTTGGAATTACAACTTGTAACTTTTTTTCCAAACCATTTTCTAAAACTAGCGTCACGATACTATTAAATCTAATAATATCCTTAGGCATTTCTTCTTCACTAACAATCTGAGCTGTTTTTAGCTCTTCTGACAGTTTCATTAAACATTTTTGAGTTTCATGGTCTTCGGCATAACCCGATACATTTAGTATACGTTTTAAGTAAACGTATTCTTTCTTTTCAATTATTAAACTTCCGTACTTCATGTTTTTACATTTATTTATGGAAAAATACCTCTTTGTATATATGCTTTTTCTATACGTTCAATAGCAATACAAAATGCTGCTGTACGCATATCTATATTTTCATTTTTAGAATAGTCATAAACTTTATTAAAAGATTCTTTCATCTTTTTGTCAAGTTTAGCCATAACTTCATCTAGTTGCCAAATTTCACCATTTCGGTTTTGCAACCATTCAAAATAACTACCTACAACTCCACCTGAGTTACATAAGATATCTGGTATGATAGTAATTCCTTTGTCTAAAAGGATTTTTTCACCTTCTACATTGGTTGGGCCATTTGCTCCTTCGGCAATAAGTTTTCCTTTTATTTTTGATGCATTTTCTTTAGTAATTTGATTTCCTAAAGCAGCAGGAATAACAATATCACAATCTAAACCAAAGAACTTATCTTTATTAACGGGCTTTGCATCAGGAAAATCTGCAATACTACCTTCATTGATTTTAGTATATTTAGAAAGCTCTTCAACTGCTATACCTTTTTGATTTTGAATACATCCATATGCATCTTGTACTGCTACTAATTTTGCTCCGTCTCTTTCTAAAAAAAGAGCAGCCCAATAACCAACATTACCAAAACCTTGGACGATAAATTTCTTTCCTTCTAAATTTACATCGTTTTTTTCTGCCCAGAATTTGATAGTCAAGTACACTCCGTAACCGGTTGCTCTATCTCTTCCTTCAAGTCCACCACTTCCATCTGGTTTTCCTGTAACTATATGCTGGTTTGCATTACGTTCTGCTGGCGGACGCGTACTCATATAAGTATCTGCTATCCATGCCATAGTTTGGCTATTGGTATTCACATCTGGAGCAGGAATATCGTGTTCTGGTCCAATATTATCTGCTAAAGCAAACGTAAAACGTCTTGTAATACGCTCTAATTCGCCTTCAGAATATTTAGAAGGATCTAATTTAATACCTCCTTTACCACCTCCATAAGGCAAACCTGCCAAAGAAGTTTTCCATGTCATCCACATAGCTAAAGCTCTTGCAGCATCTAGATCTACAGTTGGATGATAACGTAAGCCTCCTTTATATGGTCCTAATGCGTTATTATGTTGTACTCTGTATCCTGTAAATATTTCCACCTCACCATTATCCATTTTAACTGGAAAATTCACAAGAATTTCATTATTGGTTATGCTTAATATTTTTCTAATGTTTGGATGTAAATTGATTTGGTCTGCAGCACTATTAAACTGCTCCATCACGTTATCCATCATACCTCTTACAGGTACTTTTTTTGTCGCTTTTTTGGTTGTTTTTTTCAAATCTGCTGTTAATGTTGTCATTGTAGTATGTTTAAATTTTTATTTGAAATAGCGATTAGTTATCGATCTTTCATGATATTTCTCAATGATATATTTATTTCTAGAAACTTCTTTAGCAGATTTTTTATCTACTAGATTTCGAGTTTTAAATACTGATATTAATGCGTTAAAAATCATAATTTATTATTAAATATTAAGCTAATTCTAGTTCCTGCTTAGGCTGTTGTACTTTTTCTAAAAAAACCTCTTCTGATTTAATTTCATCAAACTCACTACAAGACCAAACCTTATCCTTTTGTGCTGTTAAAACACAATCGTTGCGATGCATGCAACTCGGACAAATATTAAAATGATTCATAATAAATACTATTAATGTTATTTGTATAGTGAAGCAATGCTTGTGCCAAAACAGCCAATCGTGGCTCTGCAAAACAACAAAAGCCTGTAAACAAAGAATAGTTAGTGACTTGAATTATAAAACACAAAAAAGAGATTGGTACAAAATTACCCAATAGAGTAAAAAAGTACCAGTTAAAGAATATTATTCTGAAAGTTTTTGACGAATTGTTTTTCGGTCTATTTGAAGAATTTCTGCAGCCTTAGTTTTATTATTATCTGTAGCGCGTAAGACCTTTTCAATATATCTTTTTTCAATGACTTTTAACGGCTCCAATTTGTCTTTAGAAAAATTTAAAGTGTATTTTAAATGTTCAGGCAAATGTGCTACGTCTATAATTTTATCACACATAATCACTGCACGCTGAATAATATTTTCTAATTCTCTAATATTTCCTGGCCAATCGTAACGTTTTAGAATTTCCAAAGCTTCTGGTGTAATTTTAAGAAATCTATCTTTATACTCTACTCCATATTTAAAGAGAAACTTATCTACTAATAACTGAATATCTTCTTTTCGCTCTCTCAAAGGTGCTATTTCAATTTCGACAACAGTTAACCTATAAAACAAATCTTCTCTAAAGGTTTGCTTCTGTAGCATATCACGCAAATCGCTATTAGTTGCCGCTATAACGCGTATATCTACTTTTTCTGCTTTTGTTGCCCCAACTTTAACAACTTCTTTTTCTTGTAATACGCGTAACAACCTTGACTGAACTGCTAGTGATGCATTACCTATTTCATCTAAAAAAATAGTACCTCCGTTAGCAGCCTGAAAAAACCCTTCTCTATTAGTTTCTGCTCCTGTAAATGCACCTCTTAAATGCCCAAACAATTCTGCTTCTAAAAGATTTTCTGGTATTGCTCCACAATTTACAGCAATAAATGGTGCTCTTGCAAACTTACCTTGATAATGAATTGCTCTAGCAACCAACTCCTTTCCCGTACCACTTTCACCTTTAATAAATATCGTAGCTTTATTATCTTTTACACGCTCAATGACCTGAATGACATCGTTTATCTTTTCTGAATTACCTATAATTTCCCCGTAAGAAGACTCTTGATCGTCTTCAGATTGGTTAGGTTTCCGGATTTGATTATTAGAAATAGATTTATCTATTGCAGATTTTAATTCATCCTTTGTAAATGGCTTTGTTAAGTAATCTACCACTCCTGATTTAATTGCAACTAATGAATCTTGAACTGAAGGATAACCTGTAACAACTAATTTTTGCAATTTTGGGTAGTGCTCTGACACAAACTTAATAAGTTCTGAACCATCTAACTCAGGCATTTTTAAGTCTGTAATCAATAAGTCTATTTGTGAATCTCGCAAAATTGTTACGGCTTCTTTTACTGACATCGCCTTAAAAACATGATAATTCCACGATTGCAAATGACGCTGTAACAACTCTAAGATGTTAACATCATCATCTACAATAAGTATATTTTCTTTGCGTAACTGCATGGTGTCATTTATTCTTTTGGGAGTATTATTGTAAATATAGCACCTTTATTTGGCATATTCTCAGCTGTTATTGTGCCTTTATGAGACGCTACAATGCCATGTACAACACTTAGCCCTAGTCCAGAACCATCTCCTGTAGGTTTGGTTGAAAAAAACGGCTGAAACACTTTATCCAAATCTTCTGGGTTAAATCCTTTTCCTTCGTCAAAAATTTTCAAAATGATATCCTTTTCTGTTTTTTCAGCCTCAATGGTTACCAATCCATCTTTTGGAGAAAAGTAAATGGCATTAATTAATAAATTGAAAATAATCTGTGTGAGCTGAATAGGATCTGCCTTTAACCATAATTCTTCTTCTTCAATTTTTACAAGATACTTTACATGCTCTTTTCTAAAAGTTGCATCTAATAAGTTTATAGCATTTTTAATATTGGGCACAATGTTAACACGTTTCATTTCTTGCGGCATTTCGCAAGCAAAAAACATAAGCTTCTTTACTACTTCTCTCGAAAAAACTGCATTTTGAATAATTTTATCTAAATCTGATGTTGCACTTTTATTATCTGCTAAATCATCCTTAAGTAATTCTGCAAAGCCTAAAATATTTGCTAAAGGAGTATTAAGTTCATGCGCTATTCCGGCAGTAATTTCACCTAAAATCCCAAGACGATCTGCACGTTCCATTTGCCGTTTTAAAGACGCTTGGTTTTTCTGAATCTCAATACGCTCTAACATGTTTCCAACCATGAGAGCGACATTATCTAAGAGCAACTTCTCTTCATTTAAAAAATCGTTCTCGCTATAATTTACACCATTTAAATGCGCACTAATTTCACCTTTAACCTCATTAAAAAGTTTAATTTCAGAAGTAATAAAAACAGACTTTCCTTGTCTTTTTTCAGTTACAACTTTGTTATGCTCTGTTTGTATTATAATTTGGGTGTCTTCAGATTGTTGAAATGCTTTTTTTAAACTAAAAGCTACAGCTCTTAATGTGTCCTTAAGCAACACGATATTAACATCTCCTATTATGGATGAAACTTCATATAGACAAGTTAACTCCTTAATACGTTCTTGTAATGCTGCTTCTGTAGTATTCATATCTCAATTAACAAATATACTTTCAAAAAACAAAACATAATTATCCAATAAATTATATAACAGCAATGCTCTGTAATTTTTAAACGAAAAAACCCGATTTACAATTATAAATCGGGTTTTCTAATAATGTGGGTCATACTGGATTCGAACCAGTGACTTCCACGTTGTCGACGTGACACTCTGAACCAACTGAGTTAATGACCCTTTGTAATTGACTTTAGCATTTTTTAAACAAATGAACTTAATCTTAGATGCCCTTGAACGCAATTGCATCTGCTATTGAAATATTGAATCAGTTAGGTAATTCTTAAAATATCTGTTTTATAAATTACCAAAACTAATAACGGATCAAGATCAAAAGTTGTGTTTAAGCAAAGATTGTAGTTAATCTAAACAGAAAGAATTCCACATTCTTGACCCCTCTAAACTGTGCCCTGAACGCTTTTATTTTAGCATTGAAAGA